>JAAEQP010000318.1 GCA_024231375.1 bacterium
AGTCAACCCGGCGATCTGGGCGGGGTCGGGAGGCGCGGTCAAGTACGACACGACGATGATGATGATGACGGTGATGCCGAAGAGCCACCCGGATGCGAACAGGAAGTTGTACTTGCCGATGAAGTGAAGGAAGCCCTCGGTGATCTTCTCTTCGCCGACCATGGCCTGGAGGGCAAGCTTGATCATGCCGAGGACAAATCCCGCCCCCAGGCCCGCCACCGCGCCCTGCGAGTTGATACGCTTCCAGAACAGGCCCAGCAGGAACACGGCCGTGATGGGCGGCGCCAGATAGCCCTGAACACTTTGGAGATACATATACAACCCGCCATCGGAGATGCTGCGCATGACGGGGATCCACACGATGCCCAACAACACCACGAAGCCCGTGGCAATGCGCCCCACGGTCACCAAATGCCGCTCGGAAGCCTTTGGCCTGATCTTCTCGTAGATATCCACGGTGAACAGGGTCGCGCACGAGTTGAACAGCGACGAGAGGCTGCTCATCAGGGCCGCGAGCAGTCCGCCAACGACAAGACCGCGCAGACCCTTGGGGAGCAGTTGCGACACCATGGTGGGGAACACCTTATCGCCATTGATGGCCTGGGTGCCGTCGTCCAGGGTCTTCATGGGCAGGTCGATGACGCCTTTGACGTGGAGCGCGTAGCCGATGAGACCGGGAACCAGGAAGATGAGGACGGGCCACACCTTCAGGAAGCCGCCCCAGATGGCCCCCCGCCGGGCGGTGCGCAAGTCTTTGGCGGCCAAGGTTCGCTGGACGATGTACTGGTCGGTACACCAGTACCAGATGCCGACGATGGGCGACGCAATGAGGATGCCGAGCCACGGGAAATCGGGGTCGCTGTTGGGCCGCCAGAGCTTGAGGTTCTGAGTGGCTTCCCCGCACACCTCACGCAAGGTCGTCCAACCCCCCTCCAACTGGGACAGACCGAAGTAGGTGATGGCGAAGGATCCCGTCAGGAGCACGATGGCCTGGGCTGAATCCGTATAAACCACGGCCCGGAACCCGCCGAAGATGGTGTACAGGCCGGTGAGGGTGACCGTCGCAAAAGCGCCGACCCAGAAGGCGTTGTCGGGCGATCCGAAGGTGTCAGGTAGCAGCGTCTGGAACACCAAGGCTCCAGCGTACACGGTCACCGACACCTTCGTGAAAACGTAGGCAACCAAGGATACGATGGACAGTATCCACCGCGCCGTGGGGCCGAACCTTCGTTCCAAGAACTCCGGCATGGTGAACACGCCGGATCGGTAGTAGAACGGCACGAACACCCACGCGAGCAGGATGATGATCCAGGCGTGCAGCTCATAGTGGGCCATGCCCATGCCGCTCTCGACGCCCTGTCCGGCCAAGCCCACGATGTGCTCGGACCCGATGTTGGAGGCGAAAAGGGATGCGCCGATGGCGAACCAGCCGATGTTGCGGCCGGCCAAGAAGTAGTCGGCCGACGATTCCTGCTTCTTGGACGACCGCCAGACGATCGCCAGCAGCCCGGCGAAATAGAGTCCAATGACCAACCAGTCGAGTCTTTCGAGCGTCGAATTCATCTGTAGTCCCCCGAAAAAGCCGGATGCTTCACCCGTCAATACCCGCCATGCGAGCTCTCAGGACGCTACCATACCTGCCGCGGCGGCGCAAGGCTGGCGGCACTCGCAGGCTCAGGTCGGCTCGACGAGACGGGCTTCCGCCACTTCCAAAGCGCGCAAGTCCTTGGTATGATACGCGGGAGGGTGAACTGGGTTGCCTCGGCCTGTGCGGGCCCCAGGGGGAAGGTGCGATGGACGGCAGTGTGGTTGGAGTGCTTGCGCTCGGCGAGACGGAAGCCCAGGCCGATCGCCTCAAGCGCATGCTCGAAGAAAGCGCCGGGCTCGACGTCACGTGCGCGGCGCCGCTGGGTGCATTGTCTCAATTCACCGAAGCCCCGCATCCCGACATCTGCATTCTCAGCGTGGCCGTCGTTGACGAGCCGTTGCTTCAGTTAATCCGCCTCCTTTGCGCCGGCGCCCTCCCGTTCCCTTTGCTCGTGGCAGCCGAAACCGCTCATGAGGAAGATGTGCTCCGCGTGCTCAGGGCGGGCGCCGCCGACTGCATCGGCGGTCCGGATCTGACTCCCGGGGCCCTCGTCCACGCTACGTGGAGCGTGGTGCGCCGCCACCGTCTGGCCTCCGCGCACCAATCGGAGACGGAGGCGCGGTTCCGCGCCATGGCCGAGATCCTGCCGGCGGTATTCTGGATGGTGTCGCCCGGCCGCGACCAAGCGTTCTACGTCAGCCCCGCCTTCGAGCGGGTCTTTGGTTGCCCGCTGACCTACGTGTACGAGAACCCGTTGTTCTGGATCGACTTGATGCACCCGGACGACCGGGAATCGGCGTTGGCGTACATCGAGGCGCACCGTGGACAGCGATTTGATGTGGAGTACCGCATCGTCCGCCGCGACAACGGCGAAACCCGTTGGCTGCGTAGCGTGGTGACGCCCGTCGTGGACGGGGAGGGGCATGTCGACGTCATCACAGGGATCACCGAAGACATCACGGAACGTAAGGAGTCGGAGGCTGAACTCCACAACTACCGGCATCACCTGGAGAAGCTTGTCAACGACCGGACCGAGTCGCTCCTGAAGACCAACAAGGACCTTCAACTCCAGAACACCGACCGCGTCCGCGCCGAGAAGGAGCTGCGCTACCGGTTCCGGCTAGAGCAATTGGTGGCCGCCATATCGACCCGATTCATGACGTCTCCGAGCGAGGAGGTGGATCGGTGCATCGACTGGGCGCTGGAGCGGATTGGGCGGTTCGCCACGGCCGACCGGTGCTCCCTGTTCGAAGTGGCGCCGGACGCGCAATCGGCCAGCAACACGCATGAGTGGTGTTCCGACGGCATCGCGTCCCAGCGCGACATGCTGCAAGCCCTGCCCGCTTCGGTTCTACCCGAGTGGGCGGATCGCTTGAGCCGCTTCGATGTTGTTCATGTCCCCGACATCGCCGCGCTGCCGGAAGACTCGGCGGCGCGGGGCCTCATGGAGTCGCTGGACCTTCGCGCGATTCTGCTGGTTCCCATCGCGATGGACAATCGTCCTCGGAGCTTCATTGGCCTCGACGCGGTGGCCAAGCTCCCGGCGTGGGGACTGGAGACGGAGGCCGCTCTGCGCATTACGGGCGAGCTGGCGGTGAACGCCCTCGCCCGCCGGCAAGCGGACGACGCCTTGCGCCTTCACCACCGTGCGTTGGAAGCCGCCGTCAACGCCGTCATGATCTGTGACCGTACCGGGGCCATCACGTGGGTGAACCAAGCGTTCTCGGACCTCACCGGCTACGCCGCCGGCGAGGTCGTCGGAAGAAACCCCAGTCTCCTCCGGTCGAACGAGCATCCGCCGGAATTCTACCGGTGTCTCTGGGAAACCATCCTCAAGGGCGACGTGTGGCAGGGGGAAATCGTGAACCGCCGAAAGGATGGCTCCCTCTACGTTGAGGAAACGGCCATCACACCGGTGCTGGACAGCGTCGGCGAGGTGACGCACTTCATCTCGGTGCGGCGGGACACGACCCAGACGCGACGGGCCGCGGCGCTGCTCCGGGAAAGCGAGGAGAAGTACCGTACCCTCGTCGAGAGCGTGGGCGAGGCCATCGTGGTGATCGATGGGTCCGGGCTGTTCCGTTTCGTTAACACGGTCGCCGCCCAGCGGATGGGGGGGGACCCCGACGATTTCGTCGGCGTCAGCATGTGGGACGTCTTCCCCCACGACGTCGCCGACGAGCAGATGGCCAATGTCCGGTCCGTGATTCAATCCGGCGCGGGTCGATCCGTGGAGCGGATCTTCACCCTGAACAATGCGGAACGATGGTACCGTGCCCGGATCGAACCGATCCTTGGACAAACCGACGAGGACACGTCCGCACTGGCGTTCGTGTTCGACATCACGGACCGTAAACGCGCGGAGGAAGAGGTCCAGAGGAGCGAGGAAGCAGCCAGACGGTTCCAGTCCCAGCTCACCGTGCTTCACGAGGTCATCGTGACCCTTGCCGGTACGCGTTCCTGCGACGAACTCTGCCGGTCCACCGTGGAACTCGCGACCACGCGCCTCGGGCTCGATCGCTTCTCTCTGTGGTTTCTCGGCGAGGACGCGTCCACGCTGCACGGGTCCTTCGGGATCGATGCAGCGGGAGTGCTCTGCGACGAACGGCTTGAGCGCATCCCGCTCCGTCAGGATACACCGTGGTGGCGGGTTCTTCGCGAGCACGAACGGTTCGTTGTGGAAGGGCCCGGTCCGATCCTCGACAACGAGGGGGTTCCAGTCGGCAGGGGCTGGGCCGCGTTCGCGGGTTTGTGGGACGGCGAACAAATCGTCGGATGTATGGTCAGCGACAATTTGCTGAGTGGTGGACCCATGAGCGACGAGCGGGCCAAGCTCCTGACATTGTTCGCCACAGCGGTGGGACACCTCTACGCGGTTCGGAAGCGTGAGGATGAGCTTCGGCTCTTCAAACGCGTGGTCGACGCGTCTCGCGAGGCGATCGCCATTTCCGTGTTGGACGGCCCTCTTGTCTACGTGAACGAGGCGCATCAGCGACTCTTCGGGCGTCCGCTGGAGAGTGCCATCACAACGCTGCCCGAGGACACCTACGTGCCCGACTCGGTCCACGTCTACCGCGGCCAGTGCCTTCCGGCGTTGCGTCGCGGGGAAGGCTGGGAGGGAGAGTTGGTTGCGCGCGACGTGTTCGGTTCCCATCTCAGACTCTCCTACCGCGCCGACATCGTGCGCGACAGCGAAGGCAATCCTGCGTACACCATTGGTCTAATGCATGACATCACGGACCGCAAGCAGTCGGAGGAGGCGTTGCGGGCCAGCGAATCGCGGTACCGAAACCTGGTCGACTGTTCGGCCGATGTGGTGTGGCGCGCGGACTTGCGGGGCCGGTTCACGTTCGTCAACTCAACCGCCGCAGCCATGCTCGGGTACGAACCCCGGGAACTCATTGGCCGGCCGTTCAACGAGGTACTGACGCCCGAAAGCGCGCGGTGGGCCCGGGAGAGGTTCCGTAGTCTAGGGCGTCACGAAGCCGAGTCGAGCATCGTGCTGGAACTGCTCCACAGACGAAAGGACGGCACGGAACTCGTCGGTGAGGTCCGGGCCACGATGATCGCCAACACCCGGGGCCGTGTGGTGGAGATCCAGGGCGTGACCCGCGACGCGACGGAGCGGCGCCATGCGGAGGAAGCGCTGCGAGAGAGCGAGGAACGCTACCGCGCGCTTGTGGAATACGCCCCCGACGCCATCCTGGTCATGGACGCGGTGACTGGTATGTACACCGACGCGAATGAGAAGGCCGAGAGTCTGTTCCGCCTCCCCCGGCCCGAGTTGCTCAGCATGACGCCACTCGACCTGAGCCCCGAAATCCAGCCTTCGGGTGAGTCCTCCGCCGATCTCGCGAAGGCCCGTATCGAGGAGACCCTCGACGGGAACGTGCCTTCGTTCGAGTGGACCCATCAGCGTTCCGACGGTTCGCCGATTCCTTGCGAGGTCACGCTCATCCGCCTGCCCGCTTCGGGCAATCCCGAGCTTCGTGTGAGCATTGTCGATGTGAGCGAGCGAAAACGTGCCGAACGGCTCATCGCCGAACAGCGCATGAAGATGATCGCCTCGTCTCGGCTTTCGGCCCTGGGCGTCATGGCCGGTGGTGTGGCCCACGAGATCAACAACCCGCTCGCCATCATCGGGGGGGGCGTAGAGCAGTTGGCGCGACTCGCCACTTCCGAAGACCTGGATCGGGCCCGTCTCCAGCACATCATCGGGCAAGTGAATCGCAATGTGGGGCGGATCGAGCGAATCGTGCGCGGGTTGCGAAACCTGTCCAAAGACGGCGCGGGCACACCTTTCGAGTTCACGACCGTCCAGACCCTCGTCGACGACACGTTGGAGCTGTGCCGGGAACGGTTCCGTGCCCACGATGTTGTGCTGAACATCTCCCCAATCCCCCAGGATCTTCGAATCGAATGCCGCCCGACCCAACTGGCCCAGGTTGTCCTCAATCTACTCAACAACGCGCATGACGCGGTCGCCGGTGAGCGGGACCCGTGGGTGCGGCTCGCAACGCTGGACCTGGGCGAGTCCGTGGAAATCGAGGTGGTCGACAGCGGCACCGGGCCTCCGCGCGAGTTGCAGGAGCGGATATTCGAGCCCTTCTTCACCACCAAGGATGTCGGCGACGGCACGGGGCTTGGCCTGAGCATATCGGACGGCATCGTCGCGGGACATCATGGCCAACTCTATCTTGATCCCGTATCCGAGACCACGCGGTTCGCAGTGCGACTTCCCAAACGGCAGCCAACCTCAACCGTCGGGAGCCCACCACATGACCGATCCAACTGATACCACCGTTCTGATCGTCGAGGACGAGGACGACTTCCGCGAGATGCTCATGTTCGAGTTCTCGGCGAAAGGGTACCGTGTCCTCACCGCCGCGGACGGCCAGGATGGCGCCGAGTTGTCGGCCCGCCATCCCGTGAGCGCCGTTGTCACGGACGTCCGCATGCCACGGCTTGACGGGTTTGCTCTCTTGGACCGCATCAAATCCCGGGACGTGGACAGGCCCGCCGTGATCCTTATCTCCGCGTACACGGAAACCGCGCCGGAGGAGGCGCATCACAGCGGCGCCGAGGCCCTGTTCTTCAAACCGTTCCACCTCCGGGACCTGGAGAAGACTGTGAGCAGGCTCATCACGCCTACGGCGCAACGTTGGAGCAAAGCTTCCCCGGAGCCGCCCGTGGGATCCATCGAACTCTGCATCGGCGGAATCGACGACGGGGCACAACGAGGAATGTTCGCTCTGGGACGAGGCGGCGTGTTCTTGCGCGCACCCTCGCCGCCGCCGGGAGTGGGCAAGCGCGTGGCATTCCGCGTCGAAGTTGAAAGCGGACCCCTCAGGGAGGTTTCGGGCAGCGGCGTGGTCAAGTGGAGCCGTTCGGCCGACGGGAACGGAGGACAGAGTTGGTGTGGCGTGGAGTTCGAGCACTTGCATGAGGCCAGCTTCGAGGCCGTGTCCGCCTGGCTCCGGCAGCAACGGATCGTCCCCTTCATCCCCCGCGCCCCTCAATCGTAACAAAGCCGGCATCGTCGCCCCGATGGGGGCGTGTCCGGGAGGTTGCGCCGCAATGCGTGGGAGCCCTGTACCGCGCCGACGAGCTTTGCTGTATACTGGTGGGTAGCCACGATGGACGCGCGGCGAGATTCGCGATGCGAGAACATGGTGGGCATGCTTGTGGGGAAGGGATTCACTGATCGACCGCTGTCGGCCAAGGGAGTAGTGCATCCGGTGGGGAGCCGGTTTTGCGTCGAGCGACTCAGGTCGGCGGTTGGCCGGGGTGAACGAAACGTGCTGAGGTAGTTAGGGTGGGTGGAGAACGGATACTCGTAGTCGATGATGAGCAGCAGGTTCGAGAGGAGGTCACGGGACTCCTCGAACGGGAAGGTTATGTCGTTAGAACCGCGGAGAACGGCGACCAGGCCCTCGAACTGGAACGCGACTTCCTCCCCGCGCTGGTCCTTCTCGACATTCAGTTATTCAGCGGCGCGGAAGCGCCCGGTGGGACCCTCTCCGACGGCATGCATGTGCTGAAGGGGATTCGCGAACGGTCAGATGTGTGCGTGCTCATGTTGACGTCTACCGCTATCAGCTACGTGAAGGTCGCTGCCCTGGAATTGGGTGCCGACGACTACCTGGTGAAGCCTTTCGATCCGGAGGAACTGCTGGCGCGGGTCAAGGCGTTGCTCCGCCGCGCGCACCGCACTACCCGCCAGAACGACGTCCTCGCCTTTCCGGGACTGCGCATCGACGCCGCGGGGCGCCGTGTATGGCGCGGCGAGCATGAAGTGGACCTTACGCCTATCGAGTTCGACATTCTCGCCACGTTGGCCCAGAAGCCCGGCACCGTGTTTCGTCGGTCCCAACTCATCAACCAAGCGTGGGACGTACGCTACGTCGGCGATGAGCGGCTTGTGGATGTCCACGTGGGAAGGCTCCGAAAGAAGATCGAGAGCGACCCCGGACAGCCCAAGCGCATTGTGACGGTGTGGGGCAAGGGCTATCGGTTCGATCCTACGGTCGAGTAGGGATCGGCCCTACCCCAATTCGTCCGGGTGGCGCCGCTTCAACTCAGGCACGGCCTCGCCGCGGCCCGTGGCTTCCAGCCGCTCGCAGTACGCGCTCAATTGCCCCCTGCAATGAAACGGTCCTCCCTCGCGCATCACCGTCCACAACGGGTCTACGGCATCCGGCATGGAAGTCATCATGCCCTCATGCCAGTCGCCTAGGATTCGAGCGCCCTGCGAGCAGACGTCCGGGCGATCGGCGGCCAGGTCGCGCTGTTCGTGCGGGTCCTCTTCCACGTTGTACAGCATTTCTCCGGGGAAGAGGTGATAGCCGTCGTGGTAGGTGCGCATGTAGAGCCACGGACCGAACCGCGCGCTCCGCTGACACACATGGGCGCATTGGCTCAGCACGAGACTCTCCCGCCCCGCGTCCGCGCCGTCGGTCAGCGCCGCCGCGTAGCTCTCGCCGTCCCATAGTGGATGCTTGCCTTGTCCCAGCAGCTCGGCCAAGGTGGGCGCCAGGTCCAGGTTGTAGTGCAGGCCCGTGTCCACGTGCCCCGCGGGCGCTCCCGGCCAACGGACGATCATCGGAATCCTGCACGTGATCTGGTCGGCGGTTCCGTGCTCCTTGTAGATGCCCAATTCGCCCTGGTTCTCGCCATGGTCCGCGCTAACGATCACCACGAGATCGTCCATCACGCCTTCCGCCTCCAGCGCTTCGAACAAGCGACCGATATGGCTGTCCATGTAGGCGATGCCGCAATCGTACCCGTCCATGTGACGCCGTAGGTCGTCCATGGTCCGCATCGCGTCCACATGCCGCGGGAAGTCCGGCTCCGGTCTATCCGTCCACATGTTCAGTTCGCTTGCCGAATTGGGCCCGATCTTCCGGCGGTGCTGTTCGAGGACATCCTCGGTCAGCCACTCGGAGATGGGTTCATTCTCGAAGGGATTGCCGAAGTCTTCCGGCGCGCGGTAGATGGAGTGGGGGTCCCAGTAGTTGATGTGAAGGAACCAGTCGTCCTGCTTGGCGTTTCGCTGGATCCAGTCCAACGCCACGGGCGTCACTTCTTCCGCGGACTCGCTTCCGCCCCGGCCGGTGTTGTGCATCTCCCGGAACCCCGCGTAGAACCACCACGCCGAGTGCCGCTCCGCGAACGGCGAAATCGAGACCGTGAAGAGGCCCGCGTTCCGCAGCATCATGGGGAGACTTTGGGCCTCCCCTGACGCCAGCCGGTCCCGGAATCCGCGCGAGGCCCCCTCCAAGCGGACGTCCGCGGCCGTGCCGCCGTGTCCGACCACTCCGGTGTGGATGCCGAACCGTCCCATCATCAGGGCCGCGCGCGACGGCAGGCAAGGCGCGTCCGAGCAGTAGTAGTTCGTGAACCGAACGCCCTCCGCCGCGATGCGGTCGATGTTCGGGGAGGTGTTACGGTGGTACCCGTAGCAGCCAAGATGGTCAGGACGTAACGTATCGAGGTCAAGGTACAGAATTCGCATTGTATCCCCCAGAGGATTGATTGAACGACACCACCCATGGACCCCAGTCAAAGTACTCGCGGCACCTCCGGAATTCAACCCGTCGCTATCGATTCCCGAGATTCACAGGGGAGATATCGATGCAGCCGAATCGCCTTTTAGCACGGCTTCACAGAATCTCCATATTCTGTCCATAAATAAGTTAAGGCATTCGGTGTAAATAGGTTAGTGGGGAGTTGCAGAAGGGGTGGGGCGTAAGCCTGGACGAGGAGAGGAAGATGCAGGCTCTTGGAGCCGAGGCCACCGCATGGGGAAGGGCAAGGTCCGACATGAATGGCACGTGTCGTGACCGGCTGCTCTCCCGATCATCCAATCCTCTCCCACACTCCCAAGCGACTCAACAGAAGCACACTCATTCTCCGCCGGTGCCTTAGTCGGCGCTCGGCGGGGTTGGTTTTCCCTCTCCCCCCCTCAGCCCCCTGGTGGAAGCGACGGCTTCCCCCGGGGGGCCCCTTTTTGTGCCTGCTTGACCGAGCCGTCGCGTCACCGTCCCCAATCGCCAGATAACACTGAGCGAAACAGAGGGACTGACTCAAGCGGGGTCTCCGCCACTGGCGGACGCAGACCTGCCTGCGGAGCTGTTGAGAGAGTCATATGCGCGCAAGAACACAAGCGAAGAAGCGGGACTGACCCCAGCGAGCGTAGCGAGACGGGTCTGTCCC
>JAAEQP010000319.1 GCA_024231375.1 bacterium
AACCTAGGGACAGACTACGGATTCTCTGTCTTTCGAGGCCTTCCACCCCTCTTGGGACGGACAACGCGTTGCAGAAGTTGTTCGAGTTGGTCCAAGAACGTTGGCGAGCCGCAGGGGCGTCCCGTGTGGGTGTGTCGGCGGATACGTTCGCACGCGTCATCCTCTTCTCGCTCCTCATGCAGCCAGTCGGCCCACTCGTTAACCACGCCCGGCGGCGGGAAGTCCGGGGACAACAACGTGTCGCTCCGCAACCCGCAATGTGCCGCCGCGCTGGACCATGCGAAGTCCTCCGCGCGTTCGACCATGCCCGCCCGCACGGGGTTGCGCTCGACATACCGCACCGCCGCCCACAGATGCCGTTCGTCCATTGGACACGAGTGAAACCGGCCCTGCCATACGTGCCCCGACAGTTGGGTGCGCGAGTTGAAGTACATCGCGTACACGGTGTGCGCATCCCGCAACGCCAATCCGAGCGAATCCTCTCGCACCGGCACCACCACCAGATGCACGTGGTTCGTCATCAAGCAGTACGCCCAGATCGCCAGCCCCCGTTTGTCCGCATACTGCTTCAGGAAGCGCAAGTATGCCTCATGGTCCCCGTCCGTCTCGAACACGTCCGCCCGTCGATTCCCCCGTTGCGTCACATGATGCGGGAACCCGGGGACCACTATCCGTGCCACGCGACTCATGCGCATACACTAGCAGAAAAGGAGACGACTCGCAAAAACCCGTAGCCTGTCCCTAGGTTTCCCCCTAGGTTTCCCCAGAAGAATCTTCGACTCTCGGTCGAAGGTGAACCGTAGGTTCAATTCACCCGGCACCTCATGGCCCTCGCGAAAGACATGTACTTTGAGGCGCTCGGAGAACTCCTTCGCTCGCACGGCCAGCCCACGTTCTTCGTCCACAGCCTCACATGCCGACCGGCTCTCTTGGACCACTTCGAGGCCGTCAATCGACTGAAGGTCCTTCAGGGACCCAACCGCGTACCGCTTCGCGTACTCGCCCATCTCCGAGACCGGCCTTTGCCATTCAAAGGGCACTTCGGCCAGGCACTCGATCTCGGCTCCCTCGCGAAGGCAAGACTTAACCATCAGATATTGCCCCATCGACCCGTTCACGCCCACTGCAGTGGAGTCGACTCGGGCTTCGTCATTGTCACGAGTCGGTGGAGGCCCCTCTGCGCCGTCCTCCCCAACCGAGAGTGCGGTCAAGGTCACTACCAGGATGGCCGTGATTGCTATGCCTACCCACTTCGCTCGGGTCCAAGTCATGGCAACTCTCCCTCTCCTCTCGAATGCCGCTTCCCGATTCAACGCCCCGGTCCCAAAGAACATCGAAGGCAGACCGCCCGCTCTGCCTATTGACTTCTACCTATCATG
>JAAEQP010000320.1 GCA_024231375.1 bacterium
CGTGCCGCGCGGCGCTTCGACGATGCCCACGCCCTCGGTTGGGGTCTCGGTGGGGATGTTGCGCACGTGCGGGTTGGTGATCTCGGGGTCCTGCGTCAGTTCGACGATGCGCTCGGCAGAGTAGAGCAGCTCGATCAACCGGGCCCAGTGCGTGGCGAGCGTGCCGTGCACCGGCTTGCCGCCCAGCGTCGAGTAGAACTCTTCGTACGCCTCCTGCGCCTTCGGCGTGGTCATGCCGTCAGAGGCGTTGAGCCGCGAGAGCGGTGTGGCTTGATAAACGCCGCTGTCCATCCCGGTCGTGAACCCTTTCCAGCCCACCTTTTTGAGGTAAGGGAATTTGAGGTACGTCCACGGTTCGACGTGCTCGGCGATCACGTCCAGATACTCCTTGGGGGTGTACTTGACAAACTCGTTCCCCTCGGGGTCCACGACGCGCACTTTGCCGTCGTAAAAGTTGACCTTGTTGTTCTCGTCCACCAAGCCCATATAGTACATCGGCGTGGTGAACGTGTCCGAGAGGATCAGGTCCAGGTAGGCCTGGTTCCCCAGCAC
>JAAEQP010000321.1 GCA_024231375.1 bacterium
GCGGAGAAAGAGCCGGCGCGGGACACAATGCTCAAGTCTACCACCGGTGTCGTGTACCGCACTCACCGCGCCGCCGCCGAAGGTTTGAACAAGTTCTTTGCGTTGAATCATCGCCGGCGGCAGCACTTCCCGCCATGGATTCCGCCTCCAACGCAACACACGCCAATCACAGACGTCGAGCTGGACTACGGACTCGGTCACCCCCGACGAAAGGCCCAGGATCCGGACGGTCTCACGGCGGAAACATTAGGCATCTTGCCTCCCGAAGCCCGTGACTTCCTGCGGGACCTGCTTGACGACTGCCTTCGCACAGGGGTGTGCCCGCACGCCTGGAAGCGTTCTGTCGTCTCCCCGGTACTAAAACACGGTCGCGGCGGAGATTGCGAAGACGACTTCCGTCCAGTCGCTGTCACGTCACTCATCTGCCGCTCTCTCGAGCGTATCGTCCTCCTTCGCATCGTGCCGCACCTCAAACTCTCCGACGCACAATTTGGATTCCGGCGTGGGATGTCGACGGACATGGCGCTCGCGGACCTTCTGCTCGCCGCCACGGACGCGTGGGGAAGACCAGACCACTTCGCTAGGGACAACACGGCGCAGCGAAAAGCCATCTTGCTCGCGATAGACCTAAGCAATGCGTTCTGCTCCGTGTCCCCGGATGACATTTGTCACCGCCTCCAAAAACGCGGCGTCGACCCGGAGCCCATCCGATGGATCCAGGCGTTCCTGACAGGGCGCACCATGCGGACTGTCGTCCGAAGGAAGAAGAGTTCGTGGTGTGCAACACCATTTGGAGTGCCACAGGGAAGCATTCTCGGCCCTGTATTGTTCTGTGTTGTCGTTGACGACCTCCTCGATATTCTCATGATCACTGCGCGCGATGCACATCAATATGACCCGATGACGGCACGCGGAAGGGGAGGA
>JAAEQP010000322.1 GCA_024231375.1 bacterium
CTGTACCAAGCGAGTTCGCCGCAGGCGGACGAGACGGGACTGTCCCAGGCATTTTCCTAAGTGTATGCATGTGAATGCTTGAAGCAGGAGTAGAAAATGGATCTGCCCAAGAAATACAAGGCCCACGAAACCGAAGAACGGTGGCGCAACCACTGGGAACAGGCCGGCATCTACGCGTGGGACCCCTCCCGCGGCCGCGACGAAACCTTCGTCGTCGACACGCCTCCCCCCACGGTAAGCGGTTCGCTGCACGTGGGCCATCTGTTCAGCTACTCCCACCAGGACTTTATCGTCCGCTTCCAGCGCATGTGCGGCAAGAACATCTTCTTCCCCATCGGGTGGGACGACAACGGCTTGCCCACCGAACGCCGCGTGCAGAACCTCTACAACGTCAAGTGCGAACCTCATTTGCACTACGACCCCGACTTCAAACGGGAACGCGGCACAAAGGGCAGCGCCCTACCCATCAGCCGCCGCAACTTCATCGATCTCTGCAACTTGGTCACTCCCGAGGACGAGGAAGCCTTCCGCCGGCTCTGGACCCGGCTCGGCCTGTCCTACGATTGGGATGAAGAATACGCCACCATCGACGAGCATTGCCGGCGCACGTCGCAAGCCAGTTTCCTGGAGCTTCTTGAGAAGAGCGAGGCCTACCAAGCCGAGGCGCCCGTTATGTGGGACGTCGACTTTCAGACCGCCATTGCTCAGGCCGAAGTCACGGACAAGGACCGCCCCAGTGCCTACCAGTTCCTCCGGTTCGGCATCGAAGACGGCGACCGCGACCACATCGTCATCGCCACCACCCGGCCCGAGCTGCTGCCGGCCTGCGTAGCCGTGCTGGCGCACCCTGACGACGAACGCTACAAACCCCTCTTCGGCAAGACCGCAGTGACGCCGCTGTTCCACGCGCCCGTGCCCATCATGGCCGACGAGAAGGCCGACCCCGAGAAGGGCACCGGCATCGTCATGGTCTGTACCTTCGGCGACCAGACCGACGTGGAATGGTGGCGCCAGTACAACCTGCCTCTTCGCCAGGTGCTCGGACGCGACGGCCATCTCGTGCCCGTCACCTTCGGCGAACCCGGCTGGGACTCGCGCGATCCCGACGCGGCCAACGAAGTGTATGCCCAGATTCAGGGCGCCTATTCAAAGAAAGCCCAGAAGGTCGTCATCGAACTCGCCGAGTCCAAGGGCGGCATCATCGACCGGCCTCGCGAAGACATCGTCCACGCAGTGAAGTTCTACGAGAAGGGCGACCGCCCCCTCGAACTGATTCCCGCGCGCCAGTGGTACACGCGCATCATGGATCGCAAAGAACCGCTTCTCGAACAGGGGCGTAAGATCAAATGGCATCCCGAGTTCATGGGCAGCCGGTATGCGAGTTGGGTTGAGGGCCTCAACCAGGACTGGTGCCTCAGCCGGCAACGTTTCTTCGGCGTGCCCGTACCCGTGTGGTACAAGCTCGACGCCGACGGCGAAGTGGTCTACGACGAACCCATCGCGCCCGCCTTCAAACGGCTACCCGTCGACCCGCTGGACGACGTGCCCGACGGATACACGGAAGACCAACGCGACCAGCCCAACGGCTTCACGGGCGATCCCGACATCCTCGACACCTGGGCCACGAGTTCGCTCACGCCTCAGATTGCCACGCGCTGGGTGGAAGACAAGGAACGCCATCAGAAGCTGTTCCCCATGGACATGCGCCCCCAGAGCCACGAAATCATCCGCACGTGGGCCTTCTACACCATCGTGAAATCCTACCTCCACGAAAACGAAATCCCCTGGCGGAACGTGGTCATCAGCGGCTGGATTCTCGATCCCGACCGCAAGAAGATGTCCAAAAGCCAAGGCAACGTCGTCACGCCCGAACCGCTCATCGAACAGTTCGGCGCGGACAGCGTCCGCTACTGGGCCGCCCGCGCACGGTTGGGCGTCGACACCGCCTACGACGAGCAGTCCTTCAAAGTCGGCAAACGCCTCTGCACAAAACTCTTCAACGCCAGCAAGTTCGTGTTCGGCCGCTTCGACGGCGTCGATACGTCGCAACTCGGACCCGACAAGATCACGTCGGAAACCGACCGCGCCGTCATCGCCGAACTGCGCCCCTTGCTCGAACGCGCCACCAAAGCGTTCCAGGACTTCGAATACGCCCAGGCCTTGCTGTTGACGGAGGACTTCTTCTGGCGCACCTTCTGCGACAACTTCCTCGAACTCGCCAAACCGCGCACCTACGATGAAGAGTTGACCGAAGGCCGCCTGTCGGCCTTGTCGGCACTGCGCCTGGTGCATCGCGCGTTGATTCGCATGTTCGCGCCCTTCCTGCCCTACATCACCGAAGAGATCTGGCAGGCTGGCTACGCATCCGACGCGGACATGGGCGATTCCGTTCACACCAGCCCATGGCCCACGCTCGACGAGATCGCGGCCATTCCCGCGCCCACATCCGCCGACACCTACGAAGCCGCCTTGGCCGTGGTTGAAGCGGTTCGCAAATCGAAAGCCGACGCCAACCTCAGCATCAAAGCGCCCGTCCAGTTGGTGAAGGTGACCGGTCCCGCCGCGGCGCTCGACGCACTGAAGCCCGCCGCGGACGACCTCACCCGCATGCTCAGCATCGAGACCCTAGAAACCGCCGAAGGCCAAAGCGACAACGGCCTCCTCGCCGTCGAGGTAACCCTGGCAACGGAGTAGTTCATCCGGGGACACGTTCAAAGACGCCGCCCCCGGCGCGACTACGTGTCCC
>JAAEQP010000323.1 GCA_024231375.1 bacterium
AGAAGAAGCCCCCCGCGGGGCGGGGGGCTTCCAGTTCTCTCCAACGCCCGGGTAAAAGGGCGTCGCTCTGTCACGTTCACGTCGTCGCAAAGACCGGCAACGTGAGCGCAGCGCTTGTAGACTAGCCAAGAGCCTCAAACGCGTCCATCATGCCCGGCATTGTCGTAGAGACCGGCCATTCGCCTGGGTACCGGATGAACTCGACGTGGCCGTCCATGTAGAGGGCGTTGCCGCCGCCGGGCACGTGGCTGAAGTAGCTGAAATTCATGCCATCGGAATATGAGGGGGTCCAAATGGTGTCCCACATAACTGGGACTTCGCTCTGGGCCATGGCCGTAGCCGCTGGGTTGTTGATGTCGCTGATGAAGAAACGCTCGATGCCTTCACGGAGGCGGTAGATGGTCTTTCCGGTGGTGTCGATGCTGATGTCGGCCTCGAAACGGTCGCCGTACGCCTGGCCTCCCGCCGCGGTGGTGAACGCGTTAAGCATGGCGGGTCCGAAACCGATCATATCAATGTCTGCAGGTACCCTGTTCTCGCCAACGCCCGTCGCGAGGACCATGTCTTCCATGATGGCGTACCCGTAGTAGGTGTACGACGCTTCAGAGAAGTGGCAGGGCTCAGTGACTGGCACGAACCACTGGTTCTCTTCCGCAACGGCTTCCGCATCCGGGTCCGACGGGCAAAACTGGACCGCCGGGTCCGTAAGGTACTCGGGATACACGGACGGGCCGTTGAAGTACTGGTTGTATGCACGTGCGCCGTTGGCTTCGCCGCAGGGCCCTGCGCTTCCGTAGGTATTCGGGTTCGGGTTGTGCTTGATGAGGCTCGGAAACTTCTCGCCCTTGGACTCGTTGGCGTACATCTTGAAGATGATGCCAAACTGTTTCAGGTTGTTCTGGCAGCTTGCGCGCCGGGCCGCTTCGCGGGCACGCGCCAGGGCTGGCAGCAGGATCGCCGCCAGGATGCCGATGATGGCGATCACCACCAGCAACTCAATCAGTGTGAAACCTTTCTTGCTCATAATGGTAAGACTCCTGTCGGACTTCCTGGAACCGCTCGATCTGGCGGCTCAGGACACCTGGTTTCAGTCACCCATTCGGTTCCGGGACATACGGGTGGTCGTTGCCTGCCCTCCTCTCGTTGCTTGCCCTATCAAGATCAACTCTCGACCGCACCATTCGATTCCATCCAAACCCGCGGCCAGCACCGCCGCGCGCAAATGCCCATCATGCACCGTCCCCGTACCATTGCCCCTCGCCGTACAAGCGCTGCGCTTCCTCGGGAAACACCGTCCTCCGGACCTGGGCGAGGGTCTCCTCCCAGTCCAGTTCGTGAAACAGAGGGCGCCACCCATACCCGTCGGCAAAAACGTTGAAAGCTATGAACAGCCGCGAAAACGGGTCCGTTATGCCCAGTGCATTGTAGGGAATGCCGCTTTCGATCAAGGTGTAGCTGCCGTCTACGAGCGCCCAGATGGCGAAGGTCATCTCCTCCACCATCGTGTCGTGACGCAGGGGGAGATTGCCATTGCGCACCGCTTCAAGAAGCACGTTCTTCAGAATACCAACCCCGTCCTTCTCCATCTCGATCAGCGCGGCCACGCGCTCCGCCGAGGCCTTCTCGCGGATCGGGCCGGTAGAGGTGTGCATGATGCGGGAGTCGTCCGGCGAAAGACGCGAGAACAACGACGCCGCCTCGCCAAGCGCCAGCACCCGTTCGCGGGCGGACCCCTTGAAGGTGACGGCACGCCGCATCATGTCCGAGCGGCGTTTGAAGGATTCCAGAGCAAGGGCCAGCACGATGTCTTCTTTGCATCGAAACCGCTGGTACATGGTGCCCTTGGGGCAGTCGGCCTCAGCCGCAATCCGGTCCATCGTCAGGCCGTAGTACCCCCGTTTGAGGAGCAACTCGCGGGATACGTCCAGAATCAGAGCGTCGCGCTCCAGTATCTCCTGCTGCTTCGGCGAGAGGGTGTTCATGTTCCGCCCTGCACCTTGTCCGGCTCCTGGTCGAGCCAGGTTCGCTCCGCACAACTGAACTGCCGGTCGACGGACCGTCGACGAACAGTCACCATCTGAATTGTACGACGCATCGTCAGGTTCTGTCAAGGGGTTTTCGAGATTATCGCAGACATCGCGGTCTGTCGGAAAGATCATGTGCCCACAGAAACAGAAGCGACAGGCGGGGACTGCCGTGCGGGGCTGTTGACGAACTCGCACCCATTCACGCTTCGGTCAGCCGCAGTCCGGCGCCTCGTGTGCAGCGCTCTCAGAGAGCGCCGGGACTGACCCCAGCGAGCGTAGCGTGACGGGTCTGTCCCTGGCCTCTTCGCGGGCTTCGCAAACATTTTGCGGACTTCCTCAACAGCCCCATTGCCAAGCTCTTGCGCCCCCCGCTTATCGCCGGCTACGCGCCAGGGCCAAGACTCTCTCAACGGCTCCATAGTCCCCATGCATCCCGAGAGAGACGCACCCAGGGCGGGACACGCCGGGCAATCCGATCGTGGCCGCCTCCGGAAACGCCGCGGGGATGCCGCGAGACTCGTAGCCCGAGCCTCGGACTGCTTCCAGCCCTCACCGACCGCGGGCGTCTGAAACAGGGTCACATGGGATTAGGTAACGCGCTACATCTCTGACTGTGCCGCTCACCTAGGCCTTGCCCGGCGAGCCGGGAGGGGGTTTGCTCTGGGCCAAGAATGTGTTACAATCCAGGAGTGACCGGTATGCGGTGCGGCAATACCGGATTATCTCGATTCGCAAATCAATGTCCTGGCCGGGAAGCTGTTCACTCGACGGGAACAGGGAGCGTTTCCCGTATGCGCAGTATTACTGCAAGGTTCTTGTTAGCTGTCCTTCTGTTCGCGGCAGCCTTCTGCGGTCTGATTCTATACGGCACGTGGTCGAGCACCCGATCCCAGGTGCAGGCTCTGCTCGCCCGAGAGGCCGCGCTGGCCCTCGAATTCGACTTGGCCATTCGCAAGTACGTTGGGGACTACGTTCGCCCGAGCATGGCCGAGCGGGTCGGACCCGACGAGTTCTACCCCGAGACCATGTCGACCTCCTTTGTGGCCCGGAACGTGTTCGAGCAGGTCGGCGAGACCTTTCCCGACTACATCATCAAGTTCTCCTCCACCAACCCCCGCAATCCGGCGAACCTCGCCGGGCCCGAGGAACAGCGCGTCATCGAGTACTTCCAGCAGCATCCCGAAGAGACGCGCTGGACCGGAAACGTGGCTATGGGCGGCCGGACGTATTTCGCCCATTTCAGCGCCAGGCGGATGACCGAGAGCTGTATGCGGTGTCACGGGGAACCCGCGGACGCACCCGTGTCGCTCATCGACCGATACGGTCCCGTAGCCGGGTTCCACACTCCCGTGGGCGCGGTCAACCTGGACACCATCGCGATTCCCATCGACGCGGTCAACTCGGCCCTGGCGGCGGACACCGCCTACCAGGTCATCGCTACCGGCCTGATGCTGGCGCTGATGGTGGGCCTGATTCTCCTTTCCTTCCGGCATCTGGTGACACGCCGGCTCGCGGCCATCACCGGCCATTTCCGTAGCGAAGCGTTGAAGCGCGACGAGAGCGCGCTCACCCCCATAACCGTTGGCGGCCACGACGAGATCGGCGTCATGGCGGAGGCGTTCAATGTGCTGGTCGACCGCGTCCGGGGGCTCCACTCAAGTCTTGAGGATCAAGTCCAGGAACGCACCGAGGCGCTTCTGATAGAGGTCGCCGAGCGCAAGCGTTCCGAAGAGAGACAGCGAACCCGCGCCGTTCGAGCCGGCAAGTACAGCGACGTCATCGTCTCGCTCGCGAAACACGATACCGTCGCCCGGGGCCACACGGATGGTGTGGCGCAAACCAGCACGGAGGCCGTGGCCCATGCTCTGGATGTCGAGCGTGTGAGCGTGTGGCTGCACAACACGGCCCAGACGGAGATCGAGTGCCTCGACCTGTTCGAGCGAACGCCGGGCAGCCACACCGGCGGGGCGCGGTTGAGCGCGGCCGAGAATCCCGCGTACTTCGCCGCCCTCGATAGCGAACGCGCCATCGACGCCCACGATGCGCTGACCGATCCCCGCACCGCGGAGTTCAGAGACGGCTACCTCAGGCCTTTGGGCATCACATCCATGCTGGATTCACCGGTCCGGGTCAGTGGCCAGAGCGTCGGCGTCATCTGTGTGGAACATGTGGGGCAGAAGCGCCGCTGGGACCCATCGGAAATGACCTTCGTAGGTGAAGTGGCAGACCAGATGGCCACGGCCTTGTTGAACGCCGAGCGCAAGCGCGCGCAAGAGGAGCGCCAGGAGCTTGAGACCCGGTTCCGGCACGCCCAGAAACTGGAGGGGTTGGGTCTGCTGGCCGGGGGAATCGCCCACGACTTCAACAACCTGTTGATGGCGATCTTGGGCAACGTCGAACTCGCGGCAACGGAACTGCCGCCCTTGTCTTCCGCCCGCCAGTATCTCGAAAATATCGACAGTGCCTCTCGCCACGCCGCGGACCTCTGCCGACAGATGCTGGCCTATTCCGGCCAAGGCCGGTTCTCCATCCGCGCCATCGACCTCAGCGAAGCCGTAGGCGAGTTCGTGCATCTGTTGCAGTCCTCCATCTCGAAGAAGGCGAAGCTGTCGCTCCATCTCGAGCAGAGCCTGCCGCAGATCGAGGCCGATACCGCGCAAGTCCAGCAATTGGTCATGAACCTCATCACCAATGCATCCGAGGCCCTCGGCGACGACGAAGGAACCATCGAGGTGTGCACCAGTACCGGGTACTGCTGCGAGCAAGAGGCCGTCGACAATCTCACCGGCGAGCATGTCCCGAACGGCGACTACGTGTGCCTGATGGTGAAGGACTCGGGGTGTGGCATGGACGAGGAGACACGGAAGCGGATATTCGACCCCTTCTTCACCACCAAGTTCACAGGTCGCGGCCTCGGCTTGGCCGCGGTCCTCGGCATCGTGCGCTCGCACAAAGGCATTCTGACGGCCTCCAGCTCTCCGGGCGAAGGAACCACCTTCGTCGTGCGATTCCCGGTCGCCGGACCGCCTCTCCGCGCGGAGAAAGCGCGGGAGGCCGAGGTCGCGGAGCAGTTCACCGACAAGACCGTCCTGGTCGCCGACGATGAGAAAGCCGTGCGCCTTGCGGTAAGCCGGATCCTCGAGAATGCTGGATTCGAGGTTCTTCAGGCCTCCGACGGTCAAGAGGCCGTGGAGGTCTTTCGCGACAACCTCGACGGGGTGGATTGCGTCGTCCTCGACGTGACCATGCCGCGCATGAACGGCAGAGAAGCCTTTGACGAAATGGCCGCACTGCGCGACGACCTGTGCGTTGTGTTCGCCAGCGGGTTTGACGACCCCGGTATCACGCAGAACCTGACGACTCAGGCGAAGACCGATTTCGTACAGAAACCCTACCGTAGCGCGGAACTCCTCTCCCGCATCCGCCGACTGCTCACCAACTGAGGTCTCCCCCGGTTTCGCTCCTCCTCCCGTTGCGGCCACCGCAATGGACTGATAGAATGGTCGGACAATTGGGAGGGCTGGACTGTGTTTGAGCAGATCAACGAAGTCGGCAAGAATCTCCAGAACGAAAAGGCGGGATGGGTCACCCGGCGCGACGCCGCGGAGACCCTGGGCAAGATCGCGTCGGCGGCTCTGAGCGTCCTCAACGACCATCGCGACGAGATGGACGTGGACGTACGCCGTGGGGTCGAGGAGGCGTTGGGGCACGCAAGCGCTGCCTTGGCGGGCGTGGCGCCCAAGGCCCGCGAGACCGCATTCTCCTTGGCCGACCTCGCCCGAATGTGCGAGAAGAAGGACAGGCGCGTCGTGAAGCCGTCGGGCGACGGATTCGTCGTCGACGTGACGCTGAAATCCGGACGCGGGCAAGCCGTGTTCATTTCTCCCCTGAAGCAGAAGGACGGCACCGAGCTGATCCGAGTCTTCACCTATTGCGGCAAGGTGTGCCCCGATTCCATGAAGTGGGCTCTGCGCGCCAACATGAAACTCTCCCAGGGAGCGCTGGCCATCGACAAAGCCGAAGGTGAGGAACGATTCGTGCTCCTCAACTGTTTCATCGCCAGCGAGGTCACCCCCATGGAACTGAAAGCTTCGGTCAAGGAAATCGCCTACTACGGCGATTGGATGGAGCACAAACTGACCGGAATGGACGATTTCTGATGGGCAATCTAGATACATCGAATCAGGAAGCCCTCGCGGCCGCATTGCGTGACGGGGATGGGGCCGAGGCGCGTCTTTCGGGTGTGGATCTGCACGGCGCCGATCTCCGGGGCGCCAATCTGCGGGGCGCCTTCCTCGCCGGCGCCAACCTACGCGGCGCGTGCCTGGTGGACGCGGACCTCGAATTCGCCGTGCTCGGCGCCGCCGACCTGTCGGACGCGGATCTCAGCGGCGCGAACCTCCAACGGGCGAACCTGGTCGGTGCCGTGGCGCGGAACGCCAACTTCTCCGGCACGCGCATGTACTACTCGAGGCCGGGCAATGGCGATTTCCGGGGCGCCAATTTCGAAGGGGCCGACATTCAGCGCGCCATCTTCCGTCGAGCCAATCTGGCCGGGGCAAACCTGCATGACGCCACCGGCGCGGCGAATTTCGATAACGCCAACCTCGAGGGGGTGACGCGATGATCGTGAAGCACTTCCTCACCAGTGCGAATGAATCAAACGCCTTTGTCGTGGTCTGCGAAGAAACGCGACAAGCCGTGCTGATCGACGCCGGCGATTTCGACCCGGCCATCCTTGCCTTCATCCAGGACGAGGAACTCAAGCTGGTGGGCATCTTCATCACCCACGCCCACTACGATCACACGGACGGCCTGGACGCAGCCGAACGCAAGACAGGCGCCTGCATTTACGCGGGGACCGGCCGCGTCGCGGGGCATCCGGCCACCTGCGTGAGCCACGGGGATGACGTGCAGGTGGGCAATCTTGCCGGGCGGGTGCTGGCCGTGCCCGGTCACACGGAGGACAGCGTGTGTCTGGCGTTCCCGGGCCACGTGTTTACGGGGGATGCGCTGTTCGCGGGTTCAGTGGGAGGCACCAGTTCCGATGCCGCGGGCGAACGGCTCAAGACCGGTATCCGCAAGCACATCTTCTCGCTTCCGTCGGATACCGAGATTCACACGGGCCACGGGCCGTCCAGCACAGTGGCCATCGAAAGCCAACACAATCCGTTCTTCGTTTGAGTTGGAGATCGGTCAGCTCGCATCCAAGTCGATCTTGCGCTTCGACACATCCTCCCGCTCAAGGTAGAGGATCGCGATGTGCCCGATGATGCCCGCCAAGGCGCTGCCGGTTCGCTCCACCAGTTCGGCCGCGAGGGCCTTCTTCTGGTCTTTGAGATCGACGAACCTCACTTTGATCAGCTCGCGCGCCCCCAGGGCCTGGTTCGCCGACTCGACGACGGCATCCGTCACGCCTGATTTTCCAATGAACACCACCGGCTCCAGATGATGGGCCAAGCTGCGCAACCGTTTTCGTTCCGCGCTGGTCAGGTCTCTCATGATCGTTTCCTCGCCGCCCGTTTCGGGGCGTCTTGTTTGGACGCTTTGGCGCCGCGTTTCGCGCGCAGTAGTGTGCGGCGCGTGCCCAGGACAAATACCAGGCCTGCCAGGAAGAGTCCCAACGCCACCACGCCCGGTTTGTAGGAGATCGTGGCCGGTTGAAACTCGGACCCGTCTTCCGGGTTGAACGCTATCGTGACCGCTCCGGATTCGTCCGGGCGCTGTACGCCGAGCCCGCCGCGATGAACGCGTCGGAAGATATCCCCATCGGGATGTTTGTACCGCAGGTGGTACGCGCCATCTTCCCGGACCTCGGCCGACCCGGCCGCGCGCTCCCCCTTCATGTCGAGCATGAGCGTCCGGCCCAACTGAGCACGCTGGGCCACGTAGCTTGCCAAGAACACGCACGCCAAGCCTGCGGCGACTTGTCCCAGCATGCGCCACTTCACGTCGCCGAAGGCGGATCCGCCCTTATCCGAGCTGTTGGATGATGTCTTTGACATGGGCCACGTCGCGCTCCAGTACCTTCACACGATCTTCCGGCGTGTCGTAATGCCCAAGCGATTCGTCCTCAATGCAGATGTCGCCGTCATACCCCGCGCCGTCCAGGATGCGGAGCACGCGGGCATGGTCGATGTCGCCCTCGTCCAAAGGCGCGACATAGGTGCCATACTCCCAACCGGCCTCGCGAATTTCTTCCCGCGTTTCGACCGGATACTTGATGTTCTTCAAATGGCTGTGCTTCGTGTACGGGGCCAGGATGTTCAGGATGCCGTACACCTCGGACAAGGGATAGCCCCGCCAGTAGAAGTTGCCCGTGTCCATGGTGGCGCCAAGCCGGTCCGATCCCACCGTGTTGTACACGTTCAATTGAAACGCCAGGTTGTTGCCCTGGTATCCGTGGTTCTCGATGCCCATCGTGACGCGCGACCCTTCGGTGCGGCGCAAGGCTTCGCCCAAACCGTCGGCGAACAGTTCCACGCGCTCTCCGAAGTCCAGTTCCCGTTCCCGCGCCATCGCCGAATCGATACGTACCACGGGCATCCCGACCGCATCCGCCAATTCAAGCGCCCGGGTCACCCATTGCACATTCTCTTCCCGGTCGCCCGCGCTGAAATCACACGCCGTCAGAAAACAGTGCGCCACGATGCCCATGTCGCCCAGGCGGCCGCGCCATGCGCGCGCGTCCTCGTCGGTCGCCAGCACTGTCTTTTCGAGGGAATCCATCGCGTAGACGGAAAAGTCCCGGTCCAACGCCACTTCCACGGCCTCGACGCCCAAATGCCGCATCCCATCCAAAGGACTCGCGAACATCTTCTCGTCAGCCACCATGCAATCGCGAAGAGAAACAAACATGGAATCATCCTTGACGTTGGTTGCACCCAAGAAACGCCGGTAGTGTACGGCTCGCCCAATGCACAATCAAGACGACCCGGTTTGGACCCCTTCTTACCCTCGCCCAACGGGAGAGGGCAGGGTGAGGGGTCTTACTGCCTCCCGCATTGTGTCCGGAGGCATGCCCAACACATCTCAACCCGAAGGCCTCACGCCCGACTCCGTCGACGCAACAGCAGCCCCGCGCCCGCAGCAAGTAGCCCTGCGGCCAAGCCAGCCACCTGCAGGGGCAATTCGCTGGCTTCGGTGTAGGTGCCCATGGTCGAGGTCGTTGCGTCGGCGGTGATGGTCGGGACTCGGTCGACGGGCGGGTACCACCCCGTCAAGGTGCTGAAGGTCACAGTGTGTTGCCCTTCGGACAAGCCCGTCACCGTGTCGCCGCTGTTGCGCCAGCCCAGGCCGCCCACGCGCCATTGGGCGCCCGCGGTCCGTGCCTCCTCGGGTTCGAGGGTCACGGTCAAGGAACCGGTCCCCGCTTGGGACATGTCGGTGTAAGTGCCGCTCGCGGCCGCCATCTGGCCGGTCGTCACGGTCACGGCCTCGTCACTGGGCGTCGTCCATCCGGCCACGGTGTTGAAGGACACGGTGTGCGCCCCCGCGGACAATCCCGTCACGATTGCGCCGCTGGTTTGCCAGGCGCCACTGTCCACGCGCCATTGCGCGCCTGCCGCACGTGCGCCCAACGGTCCCAGCATCACCTGGACCGACCCTTCCGACGCCGTCGGCGTGAGTTGGACCATGGTCGTCGCCATCTGCCCTTCGGTCAGCACCATCAGGACCGGCGCGCCCGCGAGGTACCCCAATGCGGACACGGTCACGTTGTACGTCCCAGCCTCCAACCCCGGCAGCAGGAATGTGCCCAAGGGACCGGTCAGCGATTCGTACGCGGGCATGAAAGGCGCGACGCCCGTCACGGTGACCGTGGCCCCCGGCACGGCCACGCCCATGCCGAACACGCTCAGCACCAATGTCGCGGGCAGAGGCGGACCCGTCTCTTCCCACGCCTTCAGGTCGTAGCCTGTGTCCAGGCCGTACCCGCCGACCGCGTCGGTCACGCGGATGGAGTAGTATCCGCTCACGTCCACCACCCATCGAAGGTACGACGACACGTCCAGGGGCCGGTCGTCGTTGAACGTCACGAGTGCGCCACCCGCCCGGTGCAACTCGATGTAGGTGTCCGAGTTTGTCTCCAGGTTCAGCGTCTCGACCGTAATGTCCTGACCCGCTTCGGCGTAGAACACGGCCCAGTCTTCGTCGCCCGAGTCGTGGATGTTGTGCCGTTGCACGGTGCCGTTCAGACCGATCCACGTTTCGCGAACCTGGGCATCGTCGTCTTCGTATGCGTCCGGGCCGTCCTGGCGTACGACGGTTGTTGCCGCGGGCAGGGACACCGCTTCGTCCACGTCAATGGCCACCACAGACACGTCGTACGTGCCCCACGAGGCGAACCCGTCGTAGGATGCTTCGTACTGATCGCCGCCTACCGGCAACAACTCGAAGGACGGCAATTGGTCGCCGGGCACGTCATCCATCTCCGGCGGGCGCACGGTCGCCACGACGCGGTCCAGTCCGGCCGTCGATGTCACGTTGGACGCCCAGATTGTGGCCGCACCCGTTCCGTTCAAGGTCTGTTCACCCACGATGCCGCCAATCATGGGTTCATCGTCAGCGAGGAGTATGCCCGAACCAATGCGGTATGCACGGGCGTAAATGCCGTCAGGGTCACTTCCTTTGATGGAGTACAGCCCGTCGCCCGTGTCGTCCAGCGACGACGATGCGCCTGCCGCGTAGAACATGGCCACGGCCGCGTGGGCGTAGGCCGGACCCACCTTGGACCCGTTCAGCACCTTGGCCCAGAAGTATGTCGAGAACGACACCGCCCCGCCGTAGAGCATATGCATGGGGGCGGCGGGGCCCGTGGTCGCCATGACGATCCGGTCCTTGTCCACCGGGGGGGTGAGGTCCGGAAGAAATCCGCCCGCACAGTCGATGTCCGCCAGCACCACCACGCCACCCGGCAGTGTCGCCTGCACGGTGTCCAACCATCCGTCCAGTTCCGTGGAGGTGACAACCTCGGTCGCGTTCAGCACGAACGCGTTCGGTATGCCTTCGCCCACGAGGTACACGACCAGGTCGTGTGTCTGTGTGGCGGCCCAGGTCTCAATGGCAAACCGCACATTGTTCCAGGTCGCCGACCCGTCCACGCCCACCGTGCCCGACGCACTGTAGTACCGGATATCGTCGTCGCCGTAGGACTGGCCCTTCAGGGCCTTGTATGCCTGGTCTGCCGCGTATTCGATGCCCGGCCACCGTGCCGACGCCGCATCGGAGATGCCTGCCACCACCAAGGCCTTGCGGCGCAGGGGGCTGCCTACCGTCACTTCCACCACCGTCGGTGCGCTCGTGCTGCCCACCCGGTCGCGCGCATACAACAGCACCCTGTACGTGCCTTCGGTCGTGAACACGTCAACCGTGTTCTCCCACCGTGCACCGGTCGCTGGCCACAGGGGTTCGCTCGGGTAGCTGGTCGCGGATTCCGCGTCCGGCGGTTGGATCACGGCCCACACCGACGCGACACCATCCGTGTCCGTCGCGTCCGC
>JAAEQP010000324.1 GCA_024231375.1 bacterium
CGCGTAGAACATGCCCAGGTAGGCGAGAAAAGCAACGACGACGCCCGGACTCAGTTCGGACTGCGTTCCCGCACCGGCTGCGTCGAGGACGGTGTACCCGCTCACGAGCCAAACGAAGTACATGCCCAGTTGGAACAGGAAACTGACGAATGGATAGAACCGTGCCGACATATAGCCGACACCCAGGCCCGCGTCGCGGAACCTGGAACTGTACCCGTCGAACCGCCGTGCTTCTCGTTCCTCCTGTGCAAACGCTTTCACAACGCGGATGCCGTTGAGCGAGCCGTGAAGGATGTTCGAGAGCGAGGAACGGCGTGTCCAGTACTTGCGCCACTTCGGGATGATGCGCCGGTAGTACAAGGCGGTGAACAACATGACAAAAGGCGCGGGGAAGACGGCCCACAGGGTCAGCTTCCAGCTCATGCTGAACATCATGCAGGCGGTCATGGTGACCATGATCATGTGGAACCCGAATCCGGACGTCAACTGGGTGATGAATCCCTGGAGCGCTTCGATGTCCTGCGAACACCGCGTCATCAACTGGCCGACCGGCGTCTCGTCATGGTAGCGGACCGCCATTTCCTCGAATTTGTGGAACACCTCGCGGCGTAACTTGTAGGCAAGGCGATTCGCAATCCACACTGCCAGTGTCTCCCGGCAGAATCCGAGGACGGCGCCCAGTGCCACGATGACGGCAAGGCCGCCCACGAGCAGGTGAAGCCACAGGTACTTTTCTTCCGGGCCGTATCCGAAGAGGCTGGCCAGATACGCAAACCACGGCACCGGCTCTTCATCCATGAACACGTTGTCGAGTA
>JAAEQP010000325.1 GCA_024231375.1 bacterium
GATGGGCCGCAGCGATCTTCCGAGTGTGAGTTCGCACGGATATGACGCCGTGAGCGTGGATTGCTGTTCCGGGTGCTCGTGCAAGAAGTAGCGCGGGCTGAGTGCTTCGTTGGTCAGATGGCCTGTCGGACACTCCGATGCAACTTTGTAACGTGCTAAGGGTATACATGTAAGATAAGGTGAAGAGTGCGGAGCAACCCGTGATCCCCTCGGTGTGAGGGTCGCAAACCCAAGACAATACGATGGTTAGGCCGAGTTTGGTTGACACTGTCCATGGCTTGGTGTATACTCCGCGCGCGCTTGATGGGCTCATCCATCGAGCGTTTACAAGAGCACTGGCGCAGGTGGCGTGCAGTGCGGGAGGTTGAAACGTGAAGCATCTTCAGACCGTCTCCAGGACTCCTATTCTCGCGGATTCCGAAGGCACCGAACTCGATTCGCTGATCGGTATCTTGGGTTTTGTGCTGGCCATTTTCAACGCGTTCAGCACCTCGGCCACGTCGCTGTTCACCGGTGTCACGACCGCGTTGACCAGCAAGTCGAACACGAAGTCCGGCACCTAGCTCACACGGTCTAGAACCGGGTGGTCAGGGGCGAGAGGGGTTTGGATCCGTACCAACCGGACTGCTCCCTGGCGAGCGAGGCAACGCCAATGCGTTGCCGCCTTGTTTCGGGCGGTCCCGTGTAAGGAGTGCAGACAATGCCTTCTGACCTGGGTGTGATTGCTTGGATTCAAGAGTTTCTCAGCTCGATTCTGGACGCGTGGGTCGTGCTGGCTAATCAATGGATGGATTGGCTCCTGGGTCGCTAGACCGCGGGTCATCCCTACGTAGCGGAGGTCTACAATGAAGCATTTGCGCACGCTGACCGTAACGCGGGTCCAACGCGCCGATTCCTATTCCGATTTTCTGAATACCATATGGCAAGCGTGGCTCGATTTCATCTTCGCCAAGAAGAACGAAACCCTGCCCTCGTAGTGGACCTCTGACACTCTTTTCGAACGATGCCGGGACATGCCAGCGGTGGGAGTCCCGGCTTCCCTTTTATCAACGCGGGGCGGTTCTCGACAGCGCTTCCGCCAAGCGAACTGAGGTCAAGCGATGATCGTTGGCGAGCACGCTGTAATCCGGACCGCGGATGTCGATGACGCCCCGCTCTTGTGGCGGTTGTACGACACGCGGCGTCCCCGCTCGTTTCTGCTTGGACCCGCCCGCGAGATTCTCATCCCTTCCCGGGACGAGTTGCAGGAAATCCTCTCGCGGAAGGACAAGCTCGCGGGCACCTTCTTCGTCGTGGAGAACCGGGAAGGCGAGATCCAGGGGTGCTGTACCTTGCGTGGCGCCATGCGCGGCGCCTTCTACAACGAAGTCACCTTGTCCTTGGTGCATGAAGCGGATTACGCGACGCCCTTGGCGGACGAGGTCATGGAATTCCTCAAGCATATGGGCTTCATGGAGCGCAAACTGCTCAAAATCGTCAGCCACTGCCTCGACCGGGAAACCGAGTATCGCGCCTTCTTGGTGCGCCACGGCTTCGAGAGCGACGGTGTGCAGCGTGACATGGTCTACACCCTCGGGCGCTACTACAACCTCGAGTCCCTCTCCCTCTTCCGCGAAGACGGGGTGGATGCGGCCGGCGAATCGGTACCCGTTGGCGAGGAGGCGTAGCCCATGATCACCGACACGCACATCTTTCTGCGCCGGGCCGAACGCGCCGACCTCGACACCATCCTCGTATGGTTGGACGATCCCGCCTTTCTCACGTTCCTCCACGGCGATCCGAGCAAAGCGCCCAAACAGGTCCGCGAACGGCTCGGAGCCATGGTGGCCTCGGCCTCCACGCCCATGCTGTCGGGCGGCGGGTTCTACATGATGGACTCGGAAGACGCGGGCACTGTGGGCCTCGTTTCGTTCCACGATCTCAGTTGGCGGAACCGGCTCTGCACGTTCGACGTGTACGTGGCGCCAGACGCCCTTGCGGCCGGGCTGGACGAGACCTGTCTCGATTTCGCCTTGCGGTACAGTTTTGGTGAAATGAATCTTCATCGTGTGGCGCGCCTCGTGCCTGCGTCGAATGTGCGAGCGGTGCGCCTCATGGAAGACGCGGGCGCACGCCGGGAGGCAGTGCTGCGCGGTCATTTCATGCGCGATGGCGAACCGGAAGACGCGTTCAGTTTCGGAATTCTCCGCTCAGAATTCATGGGACAAGAGGACGCGGCGGTGGCGGAAGGCGGGGGAGAGTAACATGGCGCTGAAAGCAAGTGTGTTTCTCCGTCGTGCCGAACGAGAGGATCTCGACACGGTCGTCTCCTGGCGCGAAGACCCTGCATTTCAGCGGTTCCTGTACGGCGACCGCGCGAGCTCGCCCAAACAGATCCGGGAGCACATCGTCAGTCTGTTGGGGCGCACGGGCGGGCAGTCCGTGCCGAACAGTGTTCATCTGGTGATCGACTCTGACAAGCTAGGCCCCATCGGTATGCTGTCCATCGTGAACATCGGATGGCGCAACCGCTCCTGCAACGTGGACACGTACGTCACCGAGAAGGTGCGGAACAGTTTCCTGGCGGCCATCTCGTTCTGCCGCGTGTTGGAGTACTGCTTCGAAGAACTCAACATGCATCGGGTCAATCTGTTCGTGTACGCGTTCAATCCCCGGTCCTATCGTGTCATCGAGCGGACCGGGGCCAAACGCGAGTTGACGTTGCGCAGGCATGTGGCGCGTGATGGCGAACTCTACGACATGTACGGGTACGGCCTGATTCCCGAAGATTGGGAATGGTTGAAGAACGATACCCGGAGCCATTTCAAGGGCATGGACCTTCTGTCGATGATCCGCGAACGCAAGGAAGCGGCCAGCGCCAAGGAAGCAGCACCGGAGGCAGGCGCGTGATCGGGC
>JAAEQP010000326.1 GCA_024231375.1 bacterium
AGGATATGCCATTGTGCCTATACACGGTGTAGGACGAACCGTTGAAGCCTGTGAATATCGCCCTGTCGTTCACGGCGCCCAGGACCGCCGAGACGGCATCGCCATCGGTATAGAGGCCCGTGATACGCCAGGTCCCTGGCTCCGTGCCATCACTCTTCCAGAGTTCTTGACCTTGCGCGCCATTGTCGGCTGCGAAGAACAAGGTGTCGCCGGAACGGATGAACCCTTCCGGGTCGGACGAATCGCGTCCCCGGTTGATGTCCTCGACCATGTAGGTTCCGGGACCTGTGCCGTCGGACCGCCAGAGCTCGCGCCCGTAGGCGTCCCAATGTCCGGCGTCCGTCTGCAGCGCGAAGTACCCCACGCCGTTGACCTCTGCGAAGTGGGGCTTAATTCCTGTGGAATAGGACGTGTCACACCCAAGGGAAGCCGTGTTGATGTCCTTGACTGCCTGTGTGCCGCCTGCCGTTCCGTCACATAGCCACGGCTCTTCACCCCACGTTGTATCACGAGCGGCGAAGGCAAGCGGTCCCGCACCGGCACAGAGTTCGCTCGGCCACTCATAGCCCTCTGGAAAGACCTGGACGAGTCCCGTCCCTCCCGGCGTGCCGTTGCTGGCCCAGAGCTCCGGACCGGTGGAGGTCTCTCCGGTCAAGAAGAACAGCGTCGTTCCGGACACGACGGGATCGCGGAAGACCATGTCGGCCATGAAAAGCTCCGTGTTCTCCACCGTTCCGTCCGTGGTCCAAATGCCGTAAGGTCCGGTTCCCCCGAAGTACACCTTGCCCCCGAGTTCAGCGGCGGCATAAGCGCCCACATCAGCCA
>JAAEQP010000327.1 GCA_024231375.1 bacterium
GTCGCTCAATGAGGTCCTGGCGCCTGCCATGTCGCGGCCTGCGCGCATGTACTTCTTCAACGGCTCCACTGTCCCCGCTTTCGCGCTGACGCAACGGAGCAAGCGCCCCGAACCGGGCGCATATCGGCTACTTCCCCATTTCCTCCGCCAGTCGCCAGCAATAGTGCTGCATCCGCGGCAGGTGGAACGGCCCCTTCCAATTGTTGCCCTTCAACGGCGTCGACAAACGCCCATCCCGATGCAGGTATCCGTACCATTCCCCGTGCTCGGGGTCAGGGAACCGTGCGTGGGCCCATTCGTGAGCCATGCGGTGCCACTGCGCGTACTTCGCGTCGCCGGTGAGCTGATGCGCCAACAACGTGGCGATGATGGCCTCGTTCTGGGGCCACCAGAACTTCATGTCGTGCCAGTACTCGGTCGGCGGCAATCCCTTGGCGTCGCGGTAGTAGATGATTCCGCCGAATTCGTCGTCCCACCCGAGTTTCCACGACCAGTCGAGCACTTTCAGGCCGATCTCCCGCAACGCGGCATCGTTGCCGCGAAGCTTGGCCTCGTGCAGGATGAACCATCCCAGTTCGATGGAGTGGCCAGGGCATATTAAGCGCCCTTCGAAGGTATCCAGCAACTCGCCGTTGGGTCCCACGCCTTCGAGCACACACTCGAACTCGGGTTTCATGAAATCCTTCTGCGCCTCTTCGATGGACCGGTCGATCCATTCGGTGCAGATGGGATCGTCGATGGTTTCGCGGAGCACCTGCGCCGTCACGGTCAGCACCATAGGCATGGCAAGCCCCTTACCCGGCCGCGTCCCAGGTACGAACTTCGACTCCAGCAACCCCGGCGTGGTGTGGTACCGGATCATCAGCTTGAACAGGTCGAGCGCCTGCTGCGCGGCCTCGTCATCCTGCGCGGCCTTGGCATAGGCCGCCAACCCCACGACGCCAAAGGATTCGGTGAACAGATAGCGGCGTTTCCTGATGGGCTTGCCCTCGCGCGTACACGAGAAGAACATGCGGCCGTCCGTATCGAACCCGTGTGCGCGCATGAAGTCCAGTCCGTGCCGCGCCAGTTCGAGCCATTCGTCGCGCGGTTCCACATCGGAGTACAGCGTGGACAACAGCCAAATGAACCGCCCATGGAGCCACATATATTTGTCGGGACTGATCACCGTGCCGTCACGGCCAAGTCCAAACAGGTAGCCGCCGTGTTCCCGGTCGATACTGTGCTTGATCCAGAAGGGGACCGTGTCGTCCAACAGCGCGTCGCGGTAGAAGCCCGCTAGTTGTTCGAGTTCCGGCTTCGTGTAGGCGGTCGCTTCGGTCATGATTCTTTCTCCTATCGCTGAAACCAGACTCAGTTGACGGACGCCGCGGTGCGATACATGGCGATGATCTTCTCGGCAGGTACCTCGGCCAACAGGTTGTGAATCCCATTGAACACGAAACCGCCATCTTGCCGCATGTACGCGACGATCTCGGCCACTTCCCGTTCCACATCAGCGACCGTACCGAGGGGCAAGGTGTGCTGCGTGTCGACGCCGCCGCCCCACAGACAAATGCGGTTGCGGGCCTTGTCTTTCCACTCGGCATACGGGTGCCCGCCCGCCGTCCATTGCACCGGATTCACAATGTCGAACCCGCTCTCAATCACGTAGTCCAACACGTCGTAGATGGCGCCGCAGGAGTGGAGGAAGGCCTTCACGTTCGGGCCGGCCGCGTGGAGCGCGTCGGTCACACGCCGGTAATAGGGCAAGAAGAGGTCGTGATACACGTCCGGCGACGCGATGGTCTGGGACTGGGTGCCCCAGTCGTCGCTGCCACACATGTACACGTCGATATACGGATGAATCGCTTCCACTAACGCACCCACATGACGCGCGGCGTTATCAGTGATCAAGTCGTGCAGTTCATGAACAAAATCCGGTTCCATCATGCACAGCAGTGGAAACACCGCCATGCCGCCGTACCCCGCGATGCCAATGCCCGCGCCCGGCCCGTTGAAAAACACGGCGCGGTCGGTCGATTCGCGGACGCGTCGGCACGCGTCGCGCACGCGCGCGATGTCCTCTTCGCGCGGCGAATTCTCGTCCATCCGCTTCTTCATCTCCTTCAGATCGGGTTTCGGCAGGTCGGCGGAGAAATCGATGGTCTGTCCGGCATGCTCTTGCGTAAACACATACGACGAGGTCGGCATGCTCGATCCGTGGTCCGGCTGGGTAATCGTCCCGTCCGGCTGCGCAGCGAACATGCCCGGATTGCGGACAAGGGCGGGCAGCCGGCCGTTGAAGTCGTAGGGCGACCACAGTTCGGGTTGCGGGAACGCGTTGGTGAGATCCCCGTACACGCAGACGCAGTCACACCCAAGCGCGTCCAACACATCCGGTTCCGGCAACGCCAGCATCTGGCCCGTGTCAAACACCATGGGTGGACGCGGTGGCAGTCCCAGCGCTTCAACAAGACGCGGATAGGCAAAGCAACTGATGCCCGTCGACGCCATCCCGCCCAAGTCCATCGGAACCCGGTCCGTCTTCTCAAACGCAGTGGCCTTCAAGACCCGTTCACGACCTGTCATTGCTGTATCCTCATAGTCGACGCCACAGCCACCCAGCACCGTTCGGCACTCAATCGCCGCACTGGCACCCATGTGCCCGGTTTGTACCGCTCTTCTCACCCGGTCCTCCCAGTCTCACTCCACTCCCGGCAAGTCCGACATCATCGTCTCAACCAACGGCCCCAGATGCCGCTCGATGCGGCTGTCCGCCGTGAGTTCCCACAGCGACGTGTCCATGGATCGCATACCAAACACGCCAACCAACCAGCCGCACGTCCAGCCACTCTCAATGGACCACGCGCCCCATCCGAGGTCGGCGTTGCTGGCCCAGTACTCCCAGCGGTTGAAATCGAAGGCCCGAAACCATCCCCCATCCAGTTCGGGATGGGCCTCGGACCGGATTTGAATCCGGCAGAAGAACTCGGCCAGTTTGTCTTCGGCCTCCGCGTAGTAGGGGTCGCCCGTGGCGCACGCCGCCTCGTGCAACCCGATAAACGCGAAATTGGACGTGTACAACAGGTCGCACAAGGGGTCGCCGTTGGATTGAATCAGCGGGGCCTCGGCCGTGCCATATGCTGCATTCGATTTCGGCGGACCGTAGGACCCTTTTCCTTCTTCACCCAATTCCTCGCGAATCGCCCCGCATTCGGCCTGATGTGCCAGCAATTCGCCCGCCATGAACCGCAACCATTCGCGGTGTTCCGGTGTATCCTCCACGCGCACCA
>JAAEQP010000328.1 GCA_024231375.1 bacterium
CTTTTCTGTCAGGGCGGCAAGCCCGGGCAGGGTCTTGCCTTCAAGCATCTCCAACGAAGCGCCGCCGCCTGTGGAGACGTGCGACATCTTGTCGGCGAGGCCAAACTGCTTCACAGCCGCGGCCGTGTCGCCGCCGCCAATAACGCTGGTGATTTCGCTCGATACAGCCAGGAGTTCCGCAAGAACCATCGTGCCCTTTGCGAAGTTCTCCATCTCGAACACGCCGACCGGACCGTTCCACACCACCATCTTGGCTTTTTTGATGGTTTCGCAGAAGGACTCAATCGTCTTCGGGCCGATGTCCAAGCCCATCCAACCGGGCTCGATCTCGCCCGCGACCATGACCTTGGACTCCGCGTTGTTGTCGAATGCCGCCGCGGCCAAAACGTCCACTGTGAGCTTCAACTCGACGCCCTTTTCCTGCGCTTTGGCTATGACCTTCTTGGCCACTTCGATACCGGCCTCGTCGAGAAGCGAGTCACCGATTTCGCCTCCCTGGGCCTTGATGAACGTGTAGGCCATACCGCCGCCGATGACCAGCGTGTCAACGAGTTCCAGCAGCTTCTCCAGGACGAGAATCTTGTCCGACACCTTGGCGCCGCCCAGAATGGCCACAAGCGGCCGGTCGGGACTCGACAGAATCTTGCCGAAGTAGGCCATTTCCTTGGCCACAAGGAAACCCGCGGCGCACTGGTCGATGTGCTTCGTCACGCCTTCCGTCGACGCATGGGCCCGGTGAACCGTGCCGAATGCATCGCTGACGTACACGTCGCCCAGCGCGGCAAGCTGTTTGCACAGTTCCGGGTCGTTCTTGGTCTCACCCGCGTTAAACCGGGTGTTCTCCAGCAGCACGATGTCGCCTGGCTGCATGGCGGCCACGGCAGCCTCCACATCGGCGCCAACGATATTGTCAACCTTCGTAACGTTGCCACCGACGAGTTCACGGAGCTTGTCGGCGACCGGGTCCATCTTCAGCTTGGCGTTCTTCGCGAGAATCTCCGCCCGTTCCGCGTCCGATTCCGCCTTGTCCGGACTCTTCGGCCGGCCCAAGTGGGACATAAGAATCAGCATGCCGCCTTTGTCGCGGACATAGTTGATGCTCTGAAGCGCGGCCTGGATGCGGGTATCGTCACGCACCGTACCGTCGTCGTTCTGCGGAACATTGAAGTCGACCCGCATAAGAACGCGTTTTCCCTGCACGTCCAGGTCTTCAATCGTCAGCTTGTTCATGTGTATGTACTCCGAAAACCGGGCCCGCGCGACAAATCGCGCGAGCCCGGTGTGACTCTGCTACGCCATCAGCTTGAGGAGGTCGATGCAACGGTTGGAGTAACCCCATTCGTTGTCGTACCAGGAAACGACCTTGACGAAGTTTCCGCCCATCACGGTCGTGCACAGCGAATCGAAGACGCTGGAGGCCGGATTGCCAACCACATCACACGAGACGATCGGGTCTTCACAGTACTCGAGAACGCCCTTCAGCGCGCCGGCAGCGGCGGCCTTCACGGCGGCGTTGATCGATTCCACCGTCGCTTCCTTGTCCAGCTCGGCGACCAGGTCGACCACGGAACCGTCGATGGTCGGAACGCGCATGGCCATGCCGTCCAACTTGCCATCGAGAGCCGGGAGAACCTTGCCAACCGCACGGGCGGCGCCGGTCGTCGTCGGGATAATGGAGTATGCTGCGGCGCGGGCACGGCGCAGGTCCGAGTGCGGCATGTCCAACACCTTCTGGTCGTTGGTGTACGCGTGGGTCGTCGTCATCAGGCCGCGCTTGATGCCGAAGGTCTCGTCGAGAACCTTAGCGACCGGGGCCAGGCAGTTGGTCGTGCAACTGGCGTTCGATACCACAGCGTCGCTGGCTTTCAGGTCGCCATCGTTGACGCCCATCACGATGATGGCATCCACCGCGTCCTTCGGCGGCACGCTCAGAAGCACCTTCTTGGCGCCGGCTTCGACGTGCATCATGCACTGGGCCTTGGCACGGAACACGCCGGTGGACTCAAGCACGAGGTCCACACCATCTTCTTTCCAGGGCAGTTCGGCCGGATTCTTGATGGCCGTGACTTTCACTTCCTTGCCATCGACTACGATAGCGTCGCCAGCCGCCTTCACGTCTTTCTTGTACACGCCGCTCACGCTGTCGTACTTGAGCAGGTGCGCAAGCGTCTTGGCGTCGGTCAAGTCGTTGATGCCGACAACCTCAAAACCGGATTCTTCCATGAGGAGCTTGAATACATTGCGGCCGATGCGGCCGAATCCGTTAATCCCTACTTTGGTAGCCATTTCGCCTTCCTTTCGTTGTCTGCAGTCGACGTACCCGTCGGTGTTGTATGCGGACACTCCCGCAATCTCTTAGAAGCCAAATTCGTGAAGCGGATCGCCCACACTATGCGTGCATGCGTCAGCTGTTTCGCGTGATGCGATTCGAAGACGTGAAATTGGTAGCCTTTCCTAGGCTACTGCCGCCCAACCGGGCTGCGAGCGCACCGTGCAGTCCCGAGGTCAGGGCGCTTCTTACTCACTCTTCCTCTTCTTCATATAGACGCCGAGTATGCCATATTCCTGCCGGTCAAGTCAAACGCTTGGCCGACAGGGGCTTGGCTTCGATCCGACCCATCAGGTCAGCTCCAGGCGATAGAATTCGGCGGCGTTATCCCGCAACAGACGCCTCGCGAGCGTCAGGGCCTCATCCTCGCCCAGATACCCCTCCTCCACCTTAGCCGCCAGAACGTCTACCGTCACGCGGCGGGCAATCTTACAGTGACCGTAGGCCCCTTCGACGTAGTTGGAATCGCCGCCCACCGCGAAAATCTTGTTTCCGGGCACGGTTTCGACCCAATCGTGGAGGGTGTCGGCCGCAATCCGCGGCGATATGGCATGGACCCAGCACAAATTTGCGAAGACACTGGGAAAATTCTTGGCCAATGCGGCAACCTTCCCGGAAAAGGGCCACCCCGCGTGAAACAGATCGAACCGAGCATCCTGGTGCTCCATGAAAACATTGGTCAGAAGCGTGGGATTCGAGTTTTCCACGTAGTTGCCGTTTCCCTCCTGGAGACCCGTATGCACCTGCACGGGCAGACCCCGATCCGTTGCAAGACCAATCAAACGCCGGGTCATGAAATCCTGCAAAGGCTTCAAGTCCTCGAACGTGAGATCCTGGGCCTGAGAAAGCCAGATTCGGTCGAACGCGCGCCCGGCATCGGATTGGGGAACGCGTTCGAACAGCAGTGTGCGACGGTAGGCCAGGAAGATCTTGACCGCCACAATGCCTTCGCCCGCAAACCGATCCAGCGTTCCTTCCTGCGCGGCCATCAATTGGTCCAGCGTCTGGATCGTCATGCCCGATTCGGTCTCAAGAGCCTCAAGATCGGCGCGCGTGGCCGGGGTCGCGTAGTGGTCCAAGATAGGCACCGCCCGGAAGAACTCGCGATCAACCGCCACGGATTGGCCCGGCCACGTGATCACAAGGGAACAGGCGATACTGGCCTTCTCCTTCAACACCGTCCGGTACCAGCCCGGACCTTGGGCCGCGCGGATGCGTTTGGACAACTCCGCGTAGGTCGAGTCGTTGATGTCGTCAATGCCGAACAAATCGCCCATGTACTCAAGCATGGCGCGACCGTAGCCCGTCGTCCGCACATGGGGCCAGTAGGACGCCATCAGCGCCCACCGTTCCGCATCGGACAGACCGTTGGCGGGATCCCGCAGGGCCTCAAGCGACTCCCGCGGCATCCCAGCCGACACAAGATCCGACGAAACGTAGTGCTCGAAGAAACCGAAGAAACCCAGACGGTTGTCACGGGCCGCGTCCTCCGGGGGGATATGCTCATGCGTGTCAACCACGGCGATCGAGTCGATCATGTTGCGCAACTCGTCACGAAAGGGATTGTGGGTCATGGGACCTCCTGCGCTTCGCGGATTTGGGAGCGACGCGTCGCACGCAGTATAGCGCAACCGGGAACACGACGCCCGAAGCGAATCGGTACTGCGGAGCCGTTGAAGAAGTCTTACCGCTGACGGATCCTGAACGACAGAACCAAACGAACCCGAGAACAGAAGCGAAGACGCGGGACTGACCCCAGCGAGCGTAGCGAGACGGGTCTGTCCCTGACTTCTTTCGCGGCCATCGCGCCAGAGCCATAACGTTTTCAACAGCTCCACTGCGCATAGTTTGACAGAATAGCGGCCCGGTTCTATACTTCCGCTGGGTGGTATGCCCGCGTTGGGGCAAGGCAGTTACGTCTGAGTAGTCGGTTTATCGGGGTTGATCGACCTCGTGGAGCGGCATAGGCGACGTAGGCTCAGAGGAGCCCTTTGGAGGAAATGGCAATGGAACGACTTACTGAGGAACGCGGTAACCGGACTTGGAAGCTGTACCACATCGGATGGTACATCAACCTCCTCGCATTCTTGGGCGCAGTTGCCTGTGGATTCTGGTTCCTGTGGCAGGTTGTTTCTGGCGGGTCGGGTGAGGAAACTGCCCAACTCACCGACATCACGGTCATGTCAGGGTTGTTTGTGATCGCGGCGGTCCTGTTGCTGGGCGCAGGCATATCGCGCTACCAGGCCCGTCTGGAAGGCCAACACCTCGAGCTGAAGCTGGCGATCAACAAGCTGGCAGCCGCCGTGGAGAAGACGAAAAGCGGCGCGGGAGAGTAGTTCCCTCGTTCCGACACTATCCGGATGCCCGTGTCGACGTCCCGGTTAACAGGACGGCGTGGGTCGCGGAGTTCGGGACCCTCGCCGTTCGCTCAGCCGGTGGTGCCCTGTTGGGTCGATGCGGAGAAGACGATGCTGGAAGGACATGTTCTTGCCCTGAACAAGTCCTGGCTGGCGGTGCATATCACGTCGGCCAGACGCGCTCTGACCTTGATGTACATGGGGGTGGCCAGAGCGGTGCATCCGCATGACTACTCGGTATACGAGTTCGACGACTGGCTGACCTTGTCGCAGGACGGGCTCGGAGGTCGCTACATTCACACGCCTACCACTCGGGTTCGCGTTCCGGAAGTCATCCAACTCACTTTCTTCAACGGATTCGTGCGCCACGAAGTGCGCTTCTCCCGCAGCAGCATCTTCGAGCGCGACTCCTTCACCTGCCAGTACTGCGGGGAACCCTTCCCCAGATCCCAACTGACCATCGATCACGTGGTCCCGCAGTCTCGCGGAGGCCAGGACTGCTGGGAGAACCTCGTGCTGGCGTGCGGCACCTGCAACGTCGCCAAGGGAGACCGGACGCCGGATGAGGCCGGGATGCCGCTGACACGCCGCCCCGTGAAGCCCAGTTGGCTCCCCCACTTCGGACGACGTGTCCCGGCGGACCAGCTCCAGTGCTGGCGCCGGTTCCTTGATACGCGGGAATGGGGACTCGCCGAACGCAAGGGCGCCTGATCGGCCGCTCCTCCTGGAACCGGAAAGGTTCACTTGGCGTCTCGGCAGCGATACGTATATAATTGACACACGCGTGTGGTGGGTTGTTACATGGGGATATCACCGCTATGAATTTGGATGCCATCAGGAGCAAGGGGACGCGTTTCGTCGTCGCGCTCGCCTGTGGGCGATCCTGCTCCGCCATCGACGCGGCCCTCGTCCGAATCAAGGGCAGTGGCGCGTCCCTCCACCTCAAGTTGATCAAGTTCGAACGCTTCCCATTCGGTCCCGGCCTCCGCAACCGCCTGCTGACGGGCCGCAGAACCGCCCGGGAGCTCGCGCTGCTCAACTTCGAGTTGGGCGAGAAAATGGCCGAAGCGGCGCAGGAGATGAACAAGGCAGCCCATGAAGAGCTTCTCGAGGTCGATTTCATAGCGGCGCAGGGCCACTGCGTGGCGCACGTGCCGCCACGGGGCCCCGAGGGACGGGTCGGCAGCCTTGAAATCGGTGAAGCAGCCGTCATCGCCGAACGCACCGAGTTGCCCGTGGTATCCGATTTCTCGGTGCGCGATCTCGCCGCGGGAGGACAAGGCAATCCCCTTGTGACCTACGCGGACTGGGCCCTGTTCGCCCGTGAAGACCGCACGGTCGCATGCCTGCACCTCGGCAACGTAGCAAGCTTGTGCGTCATTCCGCCGCACTTCGAGGAGATCCTGGCGTTCGACGTGGGCCCGGCGAACCTCATCATCGACGGCGCGACGCAGATCCTGACAAGTGGCAGTCAGGAGATGGACGTGAAGGGCCGTAGCGCCGCGAAGGGTGTGGTGATCGACGAATTCCTGGAGTATCTCCTCGACCACTACTACTTCAACCGTGTACCTCCCAAGAGCACCGGACGGGAGGACTTCGGTCCGGACGTCTACCTCAGGGATGCAATCACGGGCAGGAAGAACCAGAACCTGGAGGACCTTGTCGCGACCGTGACCGCAGCAGTCGGCTACAGTATCGGACGCGCATACAGCCGGTTCGTGAAACCGCACTACGACGTGTCGCGGCTCATCGTCAGTGGAGGCGGCGTAGCCAACAGGACGCTCATGAAACACATCCGAAAGGCCTTCCCCGACATCGTCGTTCGGTCAAGTTCAGAGTATGGCCTTCCATGCGATGCGTTCGACGCATGCGCGATTGGGATTCTGGGGAGCGAGACGGTGTCTGCGAAGCCCTCCAACGTCCCCCACGCCTCGGGCGCCCGGCATCCGGCGGTCCTGGGCAAGGTGACATTGGCCTGACGCGACGAACCGAGCCGCGTAGCGAGTGGAGAACGATATGGTTTTCGTGAAGACGTTCAAAGGATACGAAGACAAGACGCTTCAGTTGGACGCGGCGGTAAACGCGTGGATCATGGAGCACGAGGTCAAGGTGGCTGGCATCAAAGCCGTGTTGAGTCACGAACCCGGCGGGCGCGCCAATTCGGGAGACCTGCTCTACACGGTCGTGTACCACGCGGACGCGCCTGTCGACTGAAGCCTATGCTATCCCAAGTTCTGAGCCGCGTTCGCCCGGATCCCCGTAGAGCCGGGGACGATCCTCGTCAAACGCCGCCAAGCCCGGTGCAAACGACGCCACGATAGACATTGGCGGCTCCCCCTCCACGATTCGCGTCCTCAGAGTATCCGTACCCGCGAGCACATCGAACGATGCGTGCCACTCGAGTTCCTCGGCGTGCCTCTCGTGAATGGCGCTAAGCATCGCCACCGTGAGCGCGAAGGGCCGTGCGTCGATCGCGTTCTCCAAGGCGATGCGAATCCCGGAGCATGCTTCGTCGAGATAACGTGGCTGGCTCGCCTTGCCGGGAATGCTCCGCGGCGTGTAGGCCGCCGCTTCAAGTGCGACACCGGCGCACACCTCTGACGGCAGGGCGTCCAGTATCGCCTGCGAATCCAGCCACGGTGCGCCGATGAGTTGAAAGGGCGTGTCCGTGCCCCGGCCTTCGTTGAGGTTCACCCCCTCGAAGAGGCACGTGCCTGCGTACACGATGGCCGTGTCCACTCGCGGGATGTTGGGCGAAGGCGGCGTCCACGGAAGACTGCATTGATCGAACGTCAGGCAAGGCCGCCAGGAATCGAGGGGAACAACCGTTAACTTAAGGGCATCCCCAAACTCCACCGACTGAAAATGCAGGGCGATCTCTCCCATCGTCATTCCGTGCCGCGCCGGTACCCGCCCCCAGCAGACCGCGGAATCGTCGCGATCGGCAATGGGCCCCTCGATGATCGTACCGCCAATCGGATTGGGCCTGTCCAACACCAAGACAGGTGTTCCCGAGGCCGCGCATGCAGCCAGGCATCGCTTCATTGTCGCGGCATACGTGTAGTACCGCGCGCCGACGTCCTGCATGTCTACCACCAAGCAGTCGACCGTGCTCAGTTCCTCCCGGCTCGGCGCGGTGCGGTCCCCGTACAGGCTGATGACGGGAACGTCGCCCTCCTCCGACGGCACATCCGCCCCGGCTTCGGCCTGCCCTCGCACGCCGTGTTCGGGGCTGTACACCAACCGCAGGTCCACCTCGGGGTCAAGGGCCAGCACATCGAGAATGTGGCGCCCCAGTTGATCGAGCGCCGCGTGGTGGGTCAGCAGCGCGACCTTCCGCCCCCGTAGCGGATCGAATCGGTCGCGCACCAGTCGGTCCAGTCCCGTGTGGGTGTTGACTTGGTTCGGATAGTATCGCTCGGCCACGCCGTCGTAGAAGACACGGCGAAGTGTCTCCGTGTCGCGGTCCTCGCGCGAAGGGTGGCAGGTATTCGACAAGAGGATCGCGAACAGGCCAGTGGCTCTGTCCATCCACATCGATGTGCCCGTCCATCCCGTGTGGCCGAAGGCCGTTCGCGCGGGAAGATACCCCGAAGGTCGTGAAGACCAAGGATCGAGTTCCCATCCCAACCCCTGCCACGGCCGGCAGGGGATCTGGCCGATCCTTAGCGCGAGGTCTAGGGTTGCGCCTTTGAGAACCCTCCCCCCAAGCAACGCCTGACAGAACCGAGCGAGATCACTTGCGGTACTGAACAGGCCGGCATGCCCGGCGACCCCGCCCACGGCAAACGCGTTTTCGTCATGGACCTCGCCAACCATGACGCGTCCGCGCCACGCGCAGTCCTCGGTGGCAGCGCATCGTTTGCGCAACGCGTCCGGGTTGAACATCGTATCCGACATCTTCAAGGGTGCGAAGATCCGTTTGCGACAGAACGCGTCCAGCGAGTCGCGAGCCACCAACTCAACAACCCGGCCCAGAATCATGTAGCCCGCGTCCGAGTACTGCCACCCCGTCCCTGGCTCCCAGCACTGTTCCTCCTCCGCATAGCGATGGATCATCTCATCAACGGTGCTGCAATCTTGGTAGAACGGTTCACCACTCACCAAACCCGACGTATGCGTCATGAGATGCCGGATCGCGAATCGGCTGAACGCGGGAATGGGCAGATAGCCCGAGACGGGGGCGTCGAGATCAAGCTGACCGTCCTCATGCAGCAGCAGCGCCGCCGTCGTCGTAGCGACGACTTTCGTCAACGAAGCAACATCGTATAGCGTGTCCGCGGTGGCACGCGCCGGCCGGGGCAGGAGACGCCGCTTTCCGCATGCGTCGAGGAAGTGGACCCTCTCTACGTCGCCCACGCAGGCAACGGCCCCCGGACTCTCCGACCGCCGCACCGATTCAGCCAGTACCTTTGCAAGATTGCGATCCATGGGTCTCCCGATACCATCCGCGGGTCCGGCCCGTTGGCCGAAGCCCGCGAGCGCAAGCATACTCACCTGATGTAAGGGGCGCAACCGCTCTGGGCAGCGCAGATCCTATACACAGAGAAGGGGCGCTGCCGGTTTAGAGCCCGCAGCGCCCCACGACGATAAGCTAACGACTGTCCACGATGTGGTCTGCCCTGAGGCTGACACCGCAGACATCTCCCCCTCTCTCCCCACCTCGGAGCCGCGTCGGACCCCGCTGCCAGGGAGCCTTAAGAAGGGACGAGACGCCGCCGTCTTACTTCTTCTTGGCTACTCTCTTCTTGGCTACTCTCTTCTTAGCTACCTTCTTCTTGGCAGCAGCTTTCTTCTTCGGGGCGGCCTTCTTCTTGGCTACCTTCTTCTTGGCAGCAGCCTTCTTCTTCGGGGCGGCCTTTTTCTTGGCTACCTTCTTCTTCGCTACCTTCTTCTTGGCAGCAGCTTTCTTCTTCGGGGCAGCCTTTCTCTTGGCTACCTTCTTCTTCACTACCTTCTTCTTCACTACCTTCTTCTTCGCGGCGGCCTTCTTCTTCGGAGCCGCCTTCTTCTTGGCTACCTTCTTCTTGGCCGCCTTCTTTTTCGCAGCGCGTTTCTTCGCTGGAGCCATGCTCTGCCTCCTTTGTTGCTTCTCCACCACCAGACCCAGTCATCGTTTGGTCGGGAGACACCACCCAACGCGTGTCTCTCAACCTTGATGCCCCGCGACCCAGTCGCGGGATCGGAACCATCGGGCACTTGCCCGCTATGGTCTAAACTGTTCGCCAACTCCCGCTCAAGCGGAGAGTCAAATACCGCACACAAGAAGCCTGGAGGGGTCACTGCCCAGAGCCCTGAAAGAGGCCTGAAGCAGCGCACGACAACGGCAACACAGTGGCCCAGCCATCGGTTCGGCATGCTCTTGCGAGCACCTTTGATCACTGCGGGCTCCGCACATCGTCGGCAGGTTCCCCCGTTAATGAGACGATCCAAACATCGTCGTTAGAATGGGCTGCGACGAACCCCTGTCCGGCGCGGGCCCTCCTGCTGAGGACGCCTCGCCTTGAGACCCTCGCGCCGCCGCCCTTGGGAAGCGGACAACTGAAATTCCCCCTCGGCGCAAGCCGCATGTGTGAGATCCCCCAGCAGCCTCCGACAGACCGCATCAGGGACGCCCAACACTCGGCAGGGACTCGTCACATCTTCAACTGTTACTCGCGTAACTCCAACTGCGCTTTAGTCTTCCTAAGTAATTGTGTAACAGACAATGCTCAAAATAGC
>JAAEQP010000329.1 GCA_024231375.1 bacterium
CAGTCTGTTGACGGCAAACAACACGTCGAAATAACTCGCCAGCAGCGCCGCCGCCCGGTGGTTGACGCTGACCATATCGCCGCGCGCAATCGCCCCCTCCAACTGGTATTTGTACGACGACGCGGTCCGCCACAGGATGGGATGGTTCTTGGCGATGATGGCGCGCCGCAGATCTTCCGGGTACGCTTGCCCCGCGTCCTGCTGCAACGCCCGAAACCAACCCGCCCGGTCGTACAGCGCCCGCGACGAGGCCACATTGTGCCACAGACAGGTCGAGTATCCCACACAAGCCTCACACCGCCGCATCACGCGGTCGAGCTGATCCTCGATCCACTCTACAGCGCGGAACATTACGTCCACGTGGACGCCCGTCTGCACATCCATCCACTCGTCGCCCGGTTCCCAGAAACGGTTGTCCACCTCCACCCGCTCGCCCCCCTCCATCGCGATGCCGGCGCGAACGCTCACGTCAAGCTCACCGCGCAGATAGACGTACAAGTCCACGTCGGAACCCGCATCGGCAGTACCACAGGCCAACGAACCTCCCAGCGCGACGGC
>JAAEQP010000330.1 GCA_024231375.1 bacterium
CTCGCTCTGGTTCGCTAACGCGGCCGCCACGCGGTCGTAGGCATACCCTTCGTCCCGCGCCAGCACATCCAGGCGGTCCTTGAAGAAGGCCAGAAGCGCATCCAGTGCGTCGGCCGGGTCTTTGACCAGGTCGCCATAGGTGGCAAGCGCGGCCTTGAGTGCCTCGGCAAGATCCACGTCCAATTCGGCGCTCTCGACAAGCGTCAGCACGGCCAACGCGTTACGCCGAAGGCCAAAGGGGTCGCTGGTACCCTTGGGACGGATGCCCACACCGAAATACCCAGCCAGCGAGTCGAGACGGTCCAGGATCCCCGCCACAAGGCCAAGGGACCCCGTAGGAAGCTTGTCGCCGGCGCGACGGGGAAGCCAGTGCTCGAAGATGGCGTCGGCGATTTCGCCGTCGATGCCCTGCTTCTTGGCATACAGCATGCCGACCATGCCCTGGAGCGAATCCAACTCGAAAACCATTTGCGTGGTCAGATCGGCTTTCATCAACCCAAACAACTCGCCGATCTTGGCGTCGTCCACCGTCGGCAATTGGCCCTTCAGGTTCTCGTACAAGGTGCGGATACGCGCAACCTTGTCCGCAACTGTTCCCAGGTCGCGGTGGAACTGCACCCGCGACAGCCCTTCGGCGAAATCGCCGAGTGGAGTCTTGGTGTCCGTGTCCCAGAAATACTTGGCGTCGCGCAGACGGGCGTTCAGCACCCGCTCGTTGCCTTCGCGGATGAGGTCGACTCCGTCCGCCGTGTGGATGCCATTGGCTACCGCCACGAAATGCTGGCTGAGCGCGCCATCTTTCGTCCGTAACGGGATATAGCGTTGATGCACCTTCATCGGCGTGATGATGATAGGCTCGGGCAGTTCCAGGGCGTCTTCGGGGATCGTCCCAACGATGGGCTCAGGCCATTCGCCGATATCCACGATTTCTTCGAAGAGAGCGTCGTCCCATTCGGGCACGAGTCCACGCGACTCGGCCTCAGCGGCCACGCCATCGCGAAGTACTTGCATCCGCTCATCGCGGTCAAGGAGAACGCCTCTATCCCGCAACACGCTCGCGTAATCCGCGGCCGTAGCCACTTCCACCGGACCAGGTGCGAGCCTGCGATGTCCGTAGGTCACGCGTCCGGTGGTCAGCATCCGCTCAGGGCCGATCTCCGACTTGTCGCGCAGCTTCCAGCTTGCCGGAACCACGTTCGCGCCGTGAAGCGCCAACAACCACCGAACGGGTCGCGAGAAAGTGGCCGTGCCGTCTTCCCATCCCATGGATTTGCCAAACTGAAGCCCTTTCAGCAACTTCGCAATGATCTCGGACAGCACATCGCCAAGCGCTTCGCCCTTCTGATGGACCTTGGCAAAGCAGTACTCGAACTTGCCCTGCTCCTGGAAGTAGATGTCGTCCACGCTGATGCCGTTGCCTTCGGCGAACTTCTGGGCCGGAATCTTCCAGCTCCCGTCGTCGTCGATGGCGGCCTTCTTCTTGGGACCACGCACTTCCTTGTCCACATCAGGTTGCTTGGCGGGCATGTCGGCGATCTGCACCGCGATCCGGCGCGGCGTCACGGAGACCTCGACGGCCCCATGTTCAAAGCCTTGGTCTTTCAGAATCTTGTCGACCAGCGAAGGAGCCTGCTTGATGACCGCCTGGGCGTCCTTGTGCGGCATCTCTTCCACGCCGATCTCAAGAAGCAGCGTGTCCGTATCGTTCAGCGATGCGGCAGCCACCTCCTGTGCGGAGTCGGCCTCTTCGCGCCCGGGCACGGGCAACCGCATCAGCGGGAATCCCATGGCCTCGCGTTGCGCCAGGAATCCCTTGGCGCACCCTTCCGCAATGGTCCGGCAACGCAGCAAGAAACGGCCTCGCTCCGATACCGACAAGGCGCCACGCGCGTCGAGCAGGTTGAACAGGTGCGACAGACGCAGGCAATGGTCATAGGCTGGCAGGATGAGACCCTCATCGAGCAAGCGCTTGCCTTCGTTCTCGTTCATGTCGAACTGATGGAACAGCTTCTCTGTGTCAGCCGCTTCGAAGTTGTACTTGCAGTATTCCACTTCCTGGGCGTGAAAGATGTCGCCGTAGGTGATGCCGGAAGGCGCCCATTTCAGGTCGTACACGCTCTCCACGCCCTGGATGTACATGGCAATGCGCTCGATGCCGTAGGTAAGCTCGCACGCCCGCACATCCAGCTTGCAGCCACCGCATTCCTGGAAGTACGTGAACTGAAGGATTTCCATCCCGTCCAGCCAGGCTTCCCAACCAAGTCCCCACGCGCCAAGCGACGGGCTCTGCCAGTTGTCCTCGACGAACCGGAAATCATGCTTGGTCAGGTCCAGACCGAGGGCTTCGAGGGACTGAAGAAACAGTTCCTGCACCTCAGGCGGCGACGGCTTCAGGATCACCTGATACTGGTAGTAATGCTGCAGGCGGTTCGGATTCTCGCCATAGCGTCCGTCGGCGGGCCGGGTGCTGGGCTCGGGATAGGCCACCCACCAGGGCTCGGGACCGAGCACACGTAGAAACGTGGCGGGATTGGATGTACCCGCGCCCACTTCCGTGTGATAGGGCTGCCAGAGAATACATCCCTTCTCGGACCAGAATCTGTCGAGCGTCTGCAAGATATCCTGCATGTACATTGGGTCTGCCTACCTCCTGGGAACATGACGATTTGTGAACGAAAACGCCTGGAAACACAGTTTCAGACGTGTACTTGAAAGGCAGAATTCTACCGTTCGGAGCCGGTTGAAGTCAAAATATGGACGACCTATGCACCGACGGAGCCCGTCAGTCCAACACCTCGTTGGCAAGCATCTGGTCGAGGGTCTGCCGCCTGCGGATGAGTTGCGGCGTACCATCCTTCCGAAGCAACACCTCAGGGGCTTCCGGGAAGCTATTGTAGTTCTTGGAAGCCATTGCTGCGCAATATGCGCCCGAACCGCCCACCACGACGGCATCCCCCGCTCGCGTTTCGGTCAATCGGCGCGGCTCCAGTCCCTCAGGGTCTTCGAGCTTCGGTGTAAGAATGTCCCCACTCTCACAGCAATGGCCCACCACAATGTAATCGGCCTCGCCGCGCGCGTCGTCCGTAGCCGGAACCACGACGATAGGGTGCTGCGCGCCATACAGGCTGGGCCGCAGCACTTCGGTCATGCCGCTGTCGGTCTTGATGAACCGATATCCGTCGCTCCCCGTGTCCACCACGTCGATTGCCGTGGCCACCAGCGCACCACCGTTCGCCACCAGAAACGTGCCCGGCTCGATCTCCATGTTCAATTCACGACCGTGTTCCGCCGCAAACGCTTCGAAATCAGTCTTGAGCCGTTCCCCGATGGCCATCAAGTCGGCACTCTTCTCGCCCTCTACGCGAGCCACCTTGAACCCCCCGCCGAGGCAGAGGCTGGTGACGTCTGGCAGACTGGCTACGAAAGCGAGCGACATCTTGGCGCACTTCTCCCACACGTCCGGGTCGCCGCCCGATCCGATGTGGGTGTGCATACGCGTCACGGTCAGGTCGTGTTCCTTGGCAACCGCGAGGACCTCATCCACGTGATCGCGCCAGATGCCAAAGCTCGACGCCGGCCCGCCGACGTTGGTGCGGTTGTTGTGTCCCACTCCGCGCCCTGGATTCATTCGGACACTGAGCTGAGTGCCCGGGAACAGATGCCCGTACTCACGCAATTGGTTGATGGAACAGGCGTTGAAGAGAATACCCTTGTCCAGAAGACCCTTCAGGTCCTTTGGAAGTTCCTGCGCCGTCACCTGGATGTTGCCCGCGGGTATGCCGGCCTTCATCGCGCGTTCGGCTTCAAATCCGCTACTGGCATCGATGTGGATTCCCAGGGCGTTGAACAGACGGATCACACCCGCGCTGGGCAACGCTTTCATGGCGTAGCGCACGGAGAGTCCGTACGCGTTCGGCATGGCGAGGGCCGTCCGAGCCTGTGCCTCAAGCGTGGCTTCGTCGTATACGTACACGGGCGTACCGAATTCAGCCTGAATTCGGCGCACCTGATCCTGGGTCATGAACGCGGGCGTATCCATGGGTCCTCCACTATGTGCCTGTTTGTTGCCTGTTTGAGCGCAAAAGAATACCACGGCACGGCCTCGTGACTCCAGAGATCAGCGTGTGCGTCCTCAGCAATCCCCAGCTTCCACTCAGGCATATTCGCAACCACAAGCGTCTTCCCCCCTCTCCCAACGGGAGAGGGTTGGGGTGAGGGGTCTTGCGCCCCCGGCTCAGGCTTGACTCCCAAGCTGCGGACTACTGAGGCATCTGTCGTAGGCTTGCCGACCCTCGCGAGCCACTCGAACCGTTCCCGTTCGGGGCGCCGAGGACATAGGCCGCGATAAGGTCTGCCATTGCCTCATAGGATGAGGGATAGCCGCCAAGAAAGCCGTCTATGCGTTTCGCGTAAGAAGCGGGATTGTGCAAGACGGCTTCAACCGCGCCCGGAAGAGCGTGCCAGGAATGAAAGACCTCCCCCAGCCCGTGGGATTCGATGATACGCAGAAAGGGGCGGTCGCCCAGGTTCATATGGCCGTAGGCGATAATGGGAGTCTTCTTCAGCATAGACTCGTTGAATATGCCCGCCGACGCCCGCACGACCGCACAGTCAGCAACGGCCAGCAGATCTTCCACGGCCTCCATGTAGTGAAAAGGCAGGACTTTCACCCGACCGCTCCGACCGGCGAACCCGGACACATAGTCGAACGCCTTGGCGTCAGTACCACACAGAGCAAGCACGTTCAGGGCGCCAGGATACCGGTCGCACAAGGTGGCCACAGCGTTCTTCACAAACGCCCCGCCCTGACTTCCGCTGGCCACCACCACGCAGGGTGAGTCGCTGTCGATACCCAGGGTGCCCTTGATGTCCACACGGGACTTGGGGATGAAGTGCTTCGCCTCGGCCAGCGGTCCTACACTGATACATCGCGCGTCATTGACTGGTGCATCGTGAGAGCGCACTTCCCGGAAGATGTTCCGCCCCCGCGATCGCAGCGCGTCCCAGTAGTAGGCAAGCACATAGGAAATCTTGCGGCCAAGGGGCATGTGGGCAACGAGCTCGTCCGCATAGTAGGACATGGAGAAGTCGAAATCGCGCACGGCGTCGGCAGTTTCTTCGAAGTAGCAGAGGTGGGCGGCAAAGGGATTGACCGTATCGATGAAGGCACACGGGCACGTGATGAAGATTCGCAACGGGAGCCCGTGAGCCTTCGCGTAAGTGGCCAGCCCTTTGTTGTAGGCGTCCGCGGTACTGACAATCACGTCCGGATCGAACTCGGCGATCCTGTCGAGAAACGTGTCGACATACCCCACTTCAAGCAGGGGTTGGCAGACGGTTCGCGTGAAGAAGGTTCCCACCAATTCTGCCGGCAGGATCCAGTTCAGCCGCATGAAAAGATTCCACAAGTAGAGAATGACATCGCCAAACCTGCTACGCATGAAATCGTTCCCGGCGACACAGACGACCTCGACATCGGACTTGCGCGTCAGGACGTCCTCCAGGATATGCGCAACCCGGCGGTGCCCAGTGCCGGTGTTCTCGTAGAGGATGAGGACCCGTTGCTTCATTCGGAAGGATCGCCTTCGCTGGTCGTGGTGTCGTCGGATGGGATGATCCCCAGTTCGCCCAGTGCATCGAGGACCCGGGGGTCCGCCGCGCCACGCCCCGCCAGCAGCATCGATTTCAACTCAGGACTCACCGCGATCCCCAATGGCGATCCACCGTACTCACTCCGCGAGGCACGCCGCCACCCGTTCGGCGGTCTCGGCTACATTTCCGTTCAGAACACTGAAAGATCGCCCGTCGTCCGCGGCTTCGCGAGCGAGAGCCAGCGCGCGTTCCCGGTATTCGGCGCCGCACGCGCTCAGGGAGGGCATACATTGCGGCGTGTCCAGACGCGACTCTTGGAACAACCACACCGCCTCATCCCGATCGCATTGCGTGACCCGGCTTTCGCCACCGAAATTGGCCGATACGCCGAAGTAGCGCACAGACGGTATCCGTTCATTCGCAGGTACCACGGGATACAGGTCGCCCAGATTCACGGTCCATTGCCAGCGGCCCTGACAGCGGAATCCACAGACCTCACTCCTTAGCGGATCGAGCTTGGGGAATTGCGCGAAATTGGTCCTGGTCACCGTGACGCCCACGGGGAGCGACACCAACGCCCCGTCCGTCAACCCGATCGGCGCATAGTCGTCGCACATCAAGCGGAACCCACGCTCAAGGAGGGCAATGAGGAGGGATGTCTTCCCCGCGTTGCTGGGGCCGGCGATTACGGCCGCGTTCCCCGCGTCATCGGCCACGGCGGACGCGTGCATCGTGTAGTACTCGGGAACGGCGTTCGCGATGAGTTGGATGAAGATCCGCCGGAACCCCACCCACGCCGGCAGCCCAAGCGCGTGGACCCCCGTGAGGCCAAGCTCGGGACACGAGACCATGATCTGTCGTCCCGGCGCCTCGAACAGGGCTATCCGGACGGTGTCTCCCACCGATTCGGACTCCGGAATCTCCAGGCACTTGAGGAAACAGTGAACATGCTCGGACATCTCGGGGGACTCGGACAAGACAACAACGGCCGTATCGAACACCCGGTACGTGCGAACCGAAAGGAACGGTCCGTCCTCCTGCACAACGGTTTGATCGCGACGAGTCTCATCGGGGTGCTTCATGGGTTGGATAGCATTCCTCTTCGTGCGGCCTGCCGCGGCCTGTGGTAGCCGTCCGTCAGGGCACATCGACGGTAACCAAACCGCCGGATTGTATGCTGAAGGTTTCCGAGCCGCGGACGTAGAGCGTCTCATCTGGACAACGAGCGACCACGGTGAGCGTGTGTGTCCCCTGCGGCACACAGTTCATCACGAACGGTCCCGAGGTGGCAAGATACTGAAGCCCGCCCCAGACAGGCGCCAACTGGCGCGGCTTGGCCAATTCCTGCAGAGTCAATCCCTCGGTCCCCGGCGTCAGGTACACGTACAGACGCTGCTCCCCTTCACGAAGGTTCAAATGCCCTCGCACCGTTCCACCCTCGCCAACGGTCATCTGCAACGGCGTGACTCGTCCCGACGAGATGATGGCGCGGGCGACTGCGTAGTTCTCTGAGGCCGGAACCGAGAAATTCCCTTCTCCATAGAACCGGGTAGACACCACCACGTCGTACTCGCCCGGCGGAAGTTCCAGCGTGTGCGTCCCGGCCTCGCGCAACGCTACCTGCTCCGCCCGCCCCGTCCTGAATCCTTGGATCAACGTATCGTTGTAATGCGGCATCGCGTGCGGGCGGTCCGCGGGCCAGCAATTCAGAGAGAATTCCGCCGACTGCCCTTGCATCGCGCCCGCGTACGTTACCGCCACCGAAAGCACCCCGGGCCCATCCAACAGAAGCTCGACCTCTGTCGTTTCTCCCGATCGAACCACAATATCCTCTTTCCTCACCACACCATAGTCGGGAGCATACACCAGGACGGCCGACGTGCCCGCCCGCACGTCGGAAACGACGAATCGGCCGGAAGAATCGACACCACCCGATCCAGCCCGGGCGCCTGCGAACAGTTCACTCCAATCCGGATTCCAGCGTTCGCCCCACTCGCAATCCGTCTGGACCAACATCACCCGCGCCGAGACAACGGGCTCGCGCAACGCACGGTCGAGCACCACGCCCGCGATGATTCCTCGGCGTCCCTCGTTCAGTTGAATCTGCACATCGGTGGCGCCGACAGGTACGTTCTTGACGCGGGTCGGCTCGTATCCGATACACTCGCAACAGACATCCACCGCGGTCACCCTCAGTTCAGGGCTCCCAAGGCCCAAGGCAACCGCGTCGATGCGGAACTCGCCCCGCTCGTTGCTCGGAACAGGCGCGAGGCCCAAAGCACGGTTGCCGTAGCGCACGCTTTCCGCCCAAACATTGGCGCCCCTGACGGGTCTTCGTCTGCTGTCGCTGACCACCCCGTGGATCCGCGTGGACGTATCCCATTCCACGACGACTTTGACGCCCGTGCGCTGCTCGCCATCATCCAGGCGCAGACTCACCAGCGGTCGATCCCGGTCACCGAATTCGACGGCCCGGGACCGCTCGAACCCGTTGCCCCTCGGCACGTAGCGAACCGCCAGGCTGTATTCATCCGGGGTCAGACCCGGAATCTCAAAGGCGCCATCGCGGGACGTCGGCGTCGCTTCCGACCGTGTGATGCCGGATCGGGCGTCCATGGCCACGACGATCATGCGGGCAAGCGGCGTGCCTCCCTCGTCAACTACGGTGCCCGCCACGGACGATGCACGCCGTAGAACGAATTCGAGATCGGTGAGGCCTTCCCGGGGGATTCGAATTGGAAGCCGCAGGGGGACAAAGCCGGGAGCCAGGACCCGCACCTTATACTCGTATCCAGCAGGGAAGACCTTCAGCGAAAACAGGCCCTCTCCATTCGAGAGGCCCACGCCTGCGCGGGCCTTCACCCCATGAAGGAGTTCAGAGACCTTGCTCGTTCCTGGTGGTAGTTGAGGGGCAATCCGCGCCCCCGCGATCGGCGCGCCGTCTTGCCCAACGACACGACCCGAGACCCGGGCTTCCACGACATCGAGAAACTCACTTTCCTCCTCCTCATCCACCTGCTTGGTCAGGACGAAGGTAGGATTTCGTTCCTCTCGAGGCTCCCCCGAGGTTTCCCCTGTCGTGGGCGGCGTCACTTCGTCTCCATCGCCGGACAGGAAGCTTGCGCAGAACCACACAATGCCCGGTAGGAGAACGGCACATGCGATCCCCCACGCCGTGATCTTGGAGCTTACGCGCACCAGTCTCTCTCCCTGCCCTCGCCCACCGAAAGCCGACGATATCCCGATCGGATACCCGATCCCCCTACAGGCCCCGGACCTTCGCGCTACCGCGAAGGCCCGAACGCGCACAGTGCCATTCTCACACGCTCTTCGCCGCGTCCGACGTCATGATGCCGTCGCCAAAGTCGCAGACGTCAGCCACCGAATGCTGCGGAATGCACTCGTCCCCCAGTATTGTAGTGTAGGGGTACCCATTACAATCGTCCGTATCTCCGGTGGCTCCCGGGCACTCGTCGCCTACCTCCTGCTGATAGGGATCCGCCACGCCCGGTTGGCACTCGTCCAGATCGCCATTCGAAGGCGTGCAGGTGTCGTGCAACGTACCGCAAGGATCGTACTGGGCGTGCGCTCCCTCGCGGCGCCCGCCGAGAAGCATGAAGTGGGCCAGGCCCGCCGTGGCGCCGCTCAGCCCCACCCGCCTCAGGAACCGGCGCCGCCCGCACGTCTCCTCGCGGGCTCCCTGCTCGTCCGCGCGTTCGTCCTCACCAGTTTCTCTTCTTACATCATCAGGCTTGGAATCACTCATCTGGTCATTCCTCCCACTGCATTGCCCTGTGCGGCAACACCAGCACGTTGCTCATGGTGAAGGCCCTGACATTCGGATCGTTCCTTCGTACGGTCTATGTCCTGATCCTCCTTCTCCCGATCAACTTCATTGTAGCCCGCGAGCTGGGCATAAATCACGGGGTATTCGCTCTGCACGCGCCACAGCATCCACGCCGACCGTTCCAGATTCCGGCGAATAAACGCGCATTGCCAATCCTCGCACCCTCCAAACGTGCCGTCGTTGCGTGCAACGGTCCACGGACACGGCCCCTTGCACAGAAGCCGAGCCCAGCATTTCGAGCACGTATCCTCAACAGCGGCGCTGTAATCTCTCCAGAACCGTCCAGCCCGATCCACGTCAGGACCCGAGTCGATCGTGCCCATCCGGAATTCGCGCATACCTACGAACCGGTGACACGGATATAGCGTCCCATCCGTCCCCACCGTTGTCGTCCCATGGCACGCACCACATCGAATCCGACACACTCCGGCCGCGTTCGGCGTGCTACTCGCTTGCTCGGAGATGAAGGGTCCGTACGGGAAGTGCTCCGGCATGCGTCCTTTGTCGAGTTCCGACAGCACCCAGGGCACCACTTCCTCGTCTTCCTGACGCCCGATCTCCTCGAACATCGCCGGGCCGCAGTCCACCGGCGTCGGATTCGCGGGATTCCGGGCCATGCAGAAGGCCAACCGCGTGAACCCGAATTCCAGGAAGAACGGAATCAGTTCCATCAGCGGCGGACTCGACTTCGTCAGCGTACACCGGACGGTCACACGCCTACGCCGGGCCATCAGACGCCGGATCCCCTTGGCCGCCGTCTCGAACGACCCGCTGCCATCTCGGGCCGGGCACTGGCCGTCGTGGACCGCCGGCGGCCCGTCAAGGCTCACCATGAGCCCAAAATTGTGCTTCTTGATGCGATCGATGCTCATGTCGTCGAGCAGCGTGCCGTTGGTCGTCAAGGAGAAGAAGATCTCCTTGCCCAATTGCGTGGCGCGTTCGTGGGCATAGTCGACCACGAACCGAAAGCCCTCGCGGTTCAACAGCGGCTCACCCCCGAGCAGGGTCAGTGAAATCTTCGGGGAGTCCTTTGCCGCGTCCATCAGCCAGTCAACGGCCTTCTTCGCGGTCTCGCGAGGCATGAGACCCGGCTCCCCTCCTCGCGTGGGCAGGTCGCAGTAGCAGTACGTGCAGGCCAAGTTGCAGTCCTCGGCCAACGCCAGCTCCAAACGTTTCCAGGGCGAGGCGTTGCGCGCCTCCAGCACCCTCTCGCTGTCAGCGGCGGAAACGGCGAAGTCGGGCGTTTCGAAGAACCCCTCGGCGGCAAGTACCCGGGCCTCCTCGGCCACCTCCTCGACGGCATCGAGGGGATGCTTCTCTTGGCCCACAAGCGATCGTCTGGCGTCGTCGATGCTCGAATGCAGACATTCCGCCAGGAAATCATAGGTAACCGGGTCGATATGCATGAACCGGTTCGCGTTGAGGGAATAGACAAAGGCCTCGTCGAACTTCCTGAAGAGATGGAAGGGCTTCAGCGTAGAATCGTCCGACATCCTCGTTGCCTATCATCTTCGTCGGGAATGACTTACCGGCCCACCGGGACCGCGCGTCCTCTACTACCTAATAGTACCTTAACCGAGAGTGCGCCGTTATGTCAAATCGTTCACTGTGCATGTAGATCACCTAGATGTTGCCATCCGGGACGCAACTCACGGCAGATCGGTGCCTGCAACCGAGACGGGCCCGCGCCGGCAAACCCTTGCACGAAAACAGGCTGGGGAAGATTCGGATCCGCCCAACGCCGCCGCGAGCCGGAGAAACCCGCTGTCTACAGCCGCAGGACGCTGAAGCCGCCGCCTATCTCGATGGACGCGCCTGTGGCGTAGCTGAAGTATCCCTCAGCCAGCCCGACCACGGCCTTGCCCACATCCTCGGGGGTTCCCCATCGCTTCTGGAGAAGTAGCCCCTCGCCGATCAGCTTGTCGTACTTCTCGGTCACGGCCGAGGTCATGTCGGTGGCAATGATGCCGGGACGGATCTCGTACACATTGATGCCGAATTCCGCCAGGCGCACGGCAAAATTCTGGGCGGTCATGCTCAGTCCGGCCTTGCTGACGCAGTATTCGGCCCGGTTTGGGCTCGCGGTGTTGGACGAGATGCTGGTCACAAACACGATCATGGGCGCGTACGGTGTACCATTGTTGACTTGCGTGATCATCTGGCGGGCAAAGGTCTGGCTCAGGAAGAACGGCCCCCGTAAGTTGATGTCCATCACGCGGTCGTAGCTCTCCGGAGTCGTTTCCAAAATGTCGAGCCGAGTCTGCGGGGCCACACCCGCATTGTTCACGAGGATATCAATAGACCCGAACTCGTCCAGCGCCTCTCCCATCATCCGCTCATGCGTCGAGAGATCGTCAAGGTTGCCGGCCACCGGCAGGAAACGTCTGCCAAACTCCTCGACCCGTTCCTTCACCTCGAACAGGCCCTTCTCCCGGTTGGCTGGGTCGGCCTTGGTCGCGGCCCCCGCAATATCGTACCCGTGTGAAGCAAGTGCGAGCGCAATACCGCGGCCGATGCCGCGGCTCGCGCCCGTAACAAATGCAGTCGCTTTCGACATGGTGAGGGTCCCTTTCTTCCGCTGCGAGCACCCGACTTCAAGCGGTGCCCAGTAAGAAACCATGATACACTGTCCACGCGCAAGAGTTCACCTTTCCTTCGCTCTCAAAGGAATGCTTGAATCTCTAGACCCATCGTGTGATAGGGTTTACGCAGGATATGAGAACTGGGACCGCCCCTTGGGTCCATAAGGCGTCCAGGGACACATGATTCACGCCCACGCATTGTGCAAGGTCTTTCACCCTCCGCGCGGAGGAGCCGTCGAGGCGGTGCGGGACGCCACATTCAGCGTCGGATCCGGTGAAGTGTTCGGCCTTCTCGGCCCCAACGGGGCAGGCAAGACCACGCTGCTGCGCATGCTCGGCACCATCATCACGCCCACCTCGGGCTACTGTGAGGTGGCCGGCCTGCGCGCCGATGACGATGCGCAGGGGGTCCGCCGCCGCTTGGGATTCCTCTCGGGCAACACCCGCCTCTACGGCCGACTCACGCCCTGCGAACTGCTTCGGTACTTCGGCCGCCTCTACGGCATGCCCGACGACACCATTGAACGGCGCATCAACGAGCTACTCGGCTTGCTGCAAATGGAGTCGTTCGCCAAACGCCGGTGCGACACACTGTCCACGGGGCAACTCCAACGCGTCTCCATCTCGCGGGTTCTGCTTCACGAGCCCGAGGTACTGATTCTGGACGAGCCGACCCTCGGTCTCGACATCATGAGCAGCCGGACCATTCTGGACTTCATTGCCGCCGCCCGCGACCATGGACGCAGCATCATCTTCTCCACGCACTACATGACCGAGGCGGAACTCTTGTGCGACCGGGTCGGCCTGATGCACCAGGGGCGCATCTTGGCCATGGGCGAGAAAGACGCCCTGTACGCGAAGACACGGACGACCAATCTCAAGGACGCCTTTCTGGCGTTGGTTGAGGACGACGGGGAGGGATCGGACGAATGAACCTCCTCCTCGTGAGAACAATATTCCGCAAGGAACTGCTCGACACCCTCCGCGACAAGCGAACCCTGGTGGCGATGTTGGTGGTGCCCGTGCTTCTGTACCCCGCCCTCTTCATCGGGGGCGCGCAAGTGGCCCTCGTCCAACAGAGCAAACTCGAGGAAGAACCCTCTCGCGTGGCCGTCGACGAACCGGGAAGTCCGCTCATGGCCGAATGGCTGCGGTCCATGGACCGGGTGATCGTCCCGGAACGGCGCGGAGTCCCTGGAATCGAACTGGCCGAGGGGCGCTTGGAGGCAGTCGTCGTATGCCCACCCGACATGGCGACCCGTATCGACGCCGAGCAAACCGTCTCCATCGCCGTCCACTACGACGCCACACGCGTTACGTCGCGCGAGGCCGCCCACCGAATTGCCGAGCAACTCCAGGAACGATCCATGGATCTGCTCGCGACCCGTCTCGAATCCATCGGCATGGCGCGTGAATTTGCCAGACCCCTCACAGTGACCGAGGCCAACGTGGCGTCGCCGTCCAAAGCCGCCGGCACCATCCTGGGGATGGTGCTTCCCTTGCTCATGGTAGTCATGGTCGGCATCGGCGCGTTCTATCCGGCCATCGACCTCACCGCCGGCGAGAAGGAACGAGGCACCTTCGAAACGCTGCTGTCGGCGCCCGCCTCCACCGCCGAAATCGTGTGCGGCAAGTACCTGGCCGTATTCCTCCTTTCCATGATGACGGGGCTACTGAACCTCGCAAGCCTGATGCTCACGTTCGCGTTCGAGATCTGGCAGTTCGACGACAAACTCGGCATATTCGAACTCAGCTTCCCCCCAAGCACGGCGATTCTCATCGTGCTGGCCCTCATTCCGCTTGCCTTGCTCATTTCAGCCGTGATGATGTCCATCGCCGTGTGCGCCCAGAGCTTCCGCGAGGCCCAGTCTTTCGTGACACCCTTCCTGCTGCTCATACTCTTCCCCGCGGCCTACGTCGCCGTGCCGGATTCGGCATTGACCGAGACGAACATGCTCATCCCCATCACGAACGTCGCCCTCCTGTTCAAGGCCCTCATGATGGGCGACGCCTCGCTCAATGCCGTGTTCGCCGTGATGGTCAGTACCGGTTCTTACGCGATTCTGGCCCTGATCCTTGCCGCACGCTTGTTCCAGCGCGAAGAAGTCATCCTGTCCGAAGAGCACGGCATCCCCCTCACATGGCGCCGTTCGGCGTTCACGCCACAACCAACCCCGACCGCGGGCACCGCGCTCATGATTTTGGCGGTGTGTCTCCTCCTTCTGTTCTACGTTGGCTCCTACTTGCAGGGGCGGAACATCATCTGGGGTTCCGTGGCGACCCAGTGGGGCCTCATCCTCGCGCCGTCCCTCCTGCTCCTCTGGTACCTGAGGGTGGACATCGTAAAGAGCCTTAACTTGCGCAGGCCATCGCCCGCCGCGCTCGCGGCCGCCCTCGTGTTGGGGATCGGTTGGGTGATCTTGGCGGTCCAAGGATCCTACTGGCAGAGCCGCGTCCTGCCTCTGCCCGACGAGGTCGCCGAGGTGATGGGAGGCATCTTCGACCCAGCGAAGACCGGGGTCGGACTAGTGGGCGTGTTCTTCGCCATCGCTGTCTCCCCAGCCATCTGCGAAGAAGCGCTGTTCCGCGGCGTTCTGCTCAACGGACTCAGAAAACGCCTGCCCCCCCTCATGACGCTGGTGGCGGTCGGCGTGTTCTTCGGCGTGGCGCACCTCAGTTTCCACAAGGCCCCACTCACCGTCGTGAGCGGCATCGTGCTCGCCTACGTCGTGTGGCGTTCCCGATCGCTCTTTGCCGGGATTGCCGTTCACCTCATGAACAACTCCTTCGGGGTGCTCGCGGGAATGGAGAAGCTGCCTTCCCCTGTCCAGAACTATCTTGAGAGCGATACTCTCAAGGACAACGGGCTGCCCCTGTGGGTCATCTTGATCGGTGCCGCCATGCTGGGCGTGGGCGTCCTTCTGATGGAGACGGTGGGGAGGTCGCACGCGTCCGAGGACCCCGAGAGGTAGCCCCGTTCGCCAAGAGCTTGGATCGGCGCGCGCAATCGCTATAATGGGGACGCCCGCGAAGCGGCGTCCACAATGCGGACGCCTTGTGAGTGGGGAGGCGACTTCACCTCAGGGGAGCCAAGGACGCAGGCTGGCGCGCCGCGTCTTGAGTGAATCATGGCCAAACCGAAAACAGCATTCGTGTGTCAGAGCTGCGGCACCACCCATGTCCGCTGGCAGGGCCGGTGCCCCGATTGCGGCGAATGGAACAGCATCGTCGAAGAGACCGTGATCGATCCTGGGAAACATGCCCGGCCCTCTATCCTGGACAATGCCGCCCCCATGCCCATCACGGCGCGCGACCACATCCCCCCGGAGCGCATCGACACCGGGCTTCCCGAATGCGACCGTGTACTCGGAGGCGGTCTGGTACCCGGTTCGTTGACGCTCATCGGCGGCGATCCCGGTATCGGCAAATCCACGTTGATGCTTCAAGTCGGCCACGCCTTGGCGGAACGCAGGGGGCCAGTACTCTACGTTTCCGGCGAGGAATCGTTTGATCAGGCCCGCCTGCGTGCGCGAAGGCTCGGCACCCTCAGCGACAATCTGCTGGTGCTGACGGAAACCTCCGTTGACGCCGTCCGAAAACGATTCGACGAGGGCGATTTCGCGTTGGTCGTTGTGGATTCGATTCAATCGGTGTACAGCCCCGACCTGTCCGCGGTGCCGGGGAGTGTGGGGCAAGTGCGCGAATGCGCCAACGAATTCCTGCGGTTGGCCAAAGGATCGAACGTGCCGACGATCCTCGTCGGGCACGTCACGAAGGAAGGCGCTATCGCGGGTCCCCGGCTTCTGGAGCACTTGGTGGACACGGTGCTGTACTTCGAAGGCGACGATATGCAGGCGCTCCGCATCCTGCGATCCGTGAAGAACCGATTCGGATCGACGAACGAGATCGGGGTCTTCGAGATGACTGACGCAGGGCTCCGCGAGGTCCCCAACCCCAGTGCCCTGTTCCTGGACGAGCGCCCCAAAGGCGTGAGCGGATCCATTGTAATACCCAGCGTCGAGGGCACGCGCCCGGTGCTGGTGGAGGTGCAAGCGCTGGTCAGTGATTCGCATCTCGGTTCGCCGCGGCGGACCGTGACCGGCGTCAACGCAAACCGGGTGTCCCTCATCCTGGCCGTGCTCGAGAAACGCGCAGGCGCCCATTTCTCGGACAAGGATGTATTCGTGAACGTGGCCGGTGGCTTGCGTCTGGAGGAGCCCGCGGCGGATCTGGCCATCGCCGTTGCCCTCGTGTCGAGCCTCCTCGAAGCCCCCCTGTCGCCGTCGTTGGCGGTGTTCGGCGAAGTGGGGCTTGCCGGCGAAATCCGCGCGGTCAACATGGCCCGTCAGCGCCTTGCCGAAGCGTGTAACTTCGGCTTCACAACCTGCGTGCTGCCCAAGAGTTGCGCGGGGGACTCCGTAGACGGTAGGGTATCGGTGTTGCCGGTGTCGGGAATACGCCAGGCGGTTGACCTGGCCTTGGAGCGATAAGATGGCACGCACACGAAAAGCAAAGAACAGAATCACGTTTCGAGAGGCCCTCGCGCTCGTGTCTCCGGGCACGCCGATCCGCGAAGCCATATCGGCCATTCTGCAAGGTCAGAACGGGGCGCTCATCTGCGTCGGCGATCCCAAACAGCTCGGTGAATTGTCGGAAGGGGGAATCGGTATAGACGCGCCGTATACGCCCCAGTTGATGTACGAGTTGGCCAAGATGGACGGCGCCATCATTCTCAATCAAGACGCGAGCACCATCGTGTACGCCAACCGGTTTCTGACGCCCGACAACACCATTCCGACACACGAAACCGGTACGCGCCACCGCGCGGCCGAGCGGCTGGCACGCCAGGCGCAATGTCTCGTCATCGCTCTGTCGGAACGCCGCGCCAGCGTGACGTTGTACGTGAACGATACGCGCCACACCCTCGACAGCATCGCCACGCTGTTGAACAAGGCCACCCAGGCCATCCAGACCTTGGAGAAATACATCCAGGTGCTCAGCGTGGCGCTCACGGATCTCAGCACCCGCGAGTTCGAAGACATGGTCACCATCTTTGACGTCTGCAAAGCCGTCCAGCGCTGTGAAATGGTGCTCCGTATCGCACGCGAGATCGAACCATACATCATGGAACTGGGCACCGAAGGGCGCCTCCTTTCCATGCAGTTGAACGAGTTGATGATGCCCGTCGAGGAAGCGAAGTTGGTCGCCAAAGACTACTACCGCCACAAGGCAGGCGCGAGATATTCGCACGTAGAGAAACGCATCGCTGAACTTGACCAGGAAGACCTGCTGAAGATGGGGAGCATCAGCCAGGCCTTGGGGTACAGCGCGAACCTGAAAACCATCGACACCTACTTGTCCCCCCGCGGATACCGGATGCTCACGCAGACGAAACGGCTCACGCCGCAGATCATCGACAACCTCGTCCAGCGATTCGGGTCCTTGCCGCAGATCGTCCGTGCGCCGAAAGAGGATCTGGTGGAAGTGGAGGGCGTGGGCGAAGTGCTGGCCGAACGCGTGCGCGCCAGCCTGAACAGCCTTCGAAACCAACTCGCGCTGGACCGTGGCCGTATCTAAATGCCAGAACACCATCATCACCACAGCAACGCCCGGTTCATCGAGGACTGCCCCATTCTGAGCCACCACGAGGTGGCGTCAGGACAGTACCGGATGCGGTTCGAGGCCCCCGCTTTCGCCAAACACGGCCGTGCGGGGCAATTCTGCATGCTGCAAGTCGCCCACGGCCTCTACCCGTTCCTGCGCCGTCCCCTGTGCATGGAGCGGCTGCACGACGACGGATTCAGCGTTCTGTACAAGGTCGAGGGAGAAGGCACCCGCCTGCTCAGCGGCATGAGGCCGGGCCAATCGGTTTCGATCCAGGGCCCTTTGGGCAATGGCTACCCCGTCGACGACACGTTCCGGCGCCACATTATCGTGGCGGGCGGCATCGGCGTCGCAACCTTCCCCGCCTTGGCCGATGCGTTGGTGACAGAAGGCATCGGCACGCCCGAGGTCATTCTCGCTGCACGCACGGATCACTTGCTCCTCTGCGAGGACGAATTCCGCGCCTTGGGATGCGACGTGCATATCGCCACGGACGACGGATCCAGAGGCGAGAAGGCCTATGCTTCGGAAATGCTGGCCCGCCTCGCCCCCGGTCCCGACACACGGGTGTACGCCTGCGGGCCCATGATCATGATGAAGACCGCGTCCGACGTAGCCGTGGCGGCCGGGGCCGACTGCATGGTGTCTCTGGAAGCGCAGATGGCGTGCGGAGACGGCGCATGCCTGGGCTGCGTCGTCGAATCCAAGGAAGAGCGCGAAGGCGAACGCATGGTGCGGGTCTGCGTGGACGGGCCCGTTTTCGACACAACCGTCATCGACTGGGAAGCACATAATCTAGCCTATGACCTCTGATTCACCCAATCTCGCCATCGATCTTGGCGGCCTGAAGATGAAGAATCCCGTGACCGTTGCATCGGGAACCTTCGGCTATGGCCAGGAATACGACCGCTATTTCGATGTAGCCGAATTGGGCGCGGTCACGACCAAGAGCATATCCATCGAACCGCGCGCCGGAAACAGGCCGCCCCGCATCGTGGAGACGGCCGCGGGCATGCTCAATGCCATCGGACTCCAGAATGTCGGTATCGAAGTCTACCTCCGCGAAAAGGCCCCCTACCTCCGCGAAAAGAAGGTACCCGTCATCGGGAACATCGTCGGCAAGACCCCGGAGGAATTCGCAACGCTGGCCGCCCGTCTTGAGGAAGAAGCGGCCGCGGACGCCATCGAAGCCAACCTGTCGTGTCCGAACGTACACGACGCGCGCCGGGCCAAGGGGGCCCGCATCGTTTCTCAGGACCCCGCCGCCGTGCGCCTCTACACCGAGGCCATCCGAGCCGCGACGAAACTGCCACTGTTCATCAAGCTAACGCCCAACGTGCTCGATATCGGTCAAACCGCGTTGGCGGCCCAGGAAGGCGGCGCAAACGGGGTGTCGCTGATAAACACCCTCATCGGTATGGCGATCAATGTTGAGAAACGGCGTCCGAAACTGGCCAATATCGTTGGAGGCCTCAGCGGCCCCGCCATCCGGCCCGTGGCCGTCAAGATGGTGTGGGACGCCGCCCGCGTTCTGGAAATCCCCATCATCGGCATGGGCGGTATTTGCACCGGCGACGACGCTGTCGAGTTCTTGCTGGCGGGCGCGACGGCAGTGTCGGTGGGGTCTATGTCGTTCCGGCAGCCGGATGCGGCCCTGCGTGTGGTGCATGGGATCTCAGACTACATGAAACGGCACGACGTGCGGCACGTGAGTAAGCTGGTTGGCGCTGTGCGCACCTAGCGAAAACGGGGACTGTACCAAGCGAGCGACGGCAGGAGCGAGACGGGCAAAAACGGGGACTGTACCAAGCGAGCGACGACAGGAGCGAGACGGGACTGTCCCCGCTTTTGCCTCCTCCCCCTAGCGCCAAGCTTGCTTCAACATCGAGGGGTCATATGAAAGGCAACACTCAACTCATCACCGCAGTCGATGTGGATGACCGCGACGAGGCCATGGCCATCGTGGATTCCGCCGAAGGCTGCGATTGGTTCAAGATCGGTTCGCAACTCTTCGTGCGCTGGGGACCCGACATCGTCCGCGATATCGCCGCGAAGGGCAAGCGCATCTTCCTGGACCTGAAGTTCCACGACATCCCCAATACCGTGGCGAAAGCGGCCAAAGGTGCGGCGGAGCTTGAGGTCGGATTGTTCACCCTGCACGCGGCGGGCGGCAGGAAGATGATCCACATGGCACGAAAAGCGGTTGAAGGCACCAAGACGCGCATCCTGGCCGTCACCATCCTTACGAGCTTCGACGACAAAACCCTGCGCAGCGACGTGGGCCTTTACGAAAGCGCCGCCGAGGCCGTGGGCCGGTACGCCAAGCTCGCTGTTGATGCCGGCGCCCACGGGATTGTGTGTTCCCCTCACGAGATTGGCATTGTGCGCGAAGCCGTGGGGCCCGACCCCACGGTCGTGACACCGGGCGTCCGCCCTGCGTGGGCCTCGGCCGACGACCAAGCCCGTATCATGACACCCGCGGACGCCTCGAAAGCTGGGGCAAGTTTCATCGTAGTTGGACGGCCGATCGTCAAGAATGACAACCCGGCCGAGGCGGTACGTAGCATACTGGAGGAATTGAACGGATGACGGGTACACAGGTCATTGATGCATTCCGGGAGGCCGGAGCACTGCTGGAAGGGCATTTTCTCTACGCAAGCGGTCGGCACGGAAAACAGTTCCTTCAAGCGGCGCGTGTGCTCCAGTATCCGAACCACACCGAAGCAATGTGCAAAGCCATGGCCGACCTCTTTGCCGATGCGGACATCGGGCTGGTGTGCGGCCCGGCAACCGGGGGTATTGTCCTCGCCTACGAGACGGCACGGCATCTCAACTGCCGTTCCGTGTTCACCGAGAAGGAGCCGGATGGCGCCATGGCCCTGAAACGCGGCTTCCGCCTCGATCCCGGCACTCGGGTGCTGGTGGTTGAAGACGTGATCACAACGGGCGGCTCAGTGAAGAAGACGATCGACCATCTCACGGCCCGCGGCGCGAACGTCGTCGGCGCGTGTGTTCTCATCGACCGAAGCGGCGGCGAGGCATCGTTCGAGTGCCGGTTCGAAAGTCTGGCCCAACTTGAGATGGAAAGCTGGAATCCCGACGACTGCGCCTTGTGCAAGGCCGGCGAGGATGTCATCGATCCGGACGACATCATTATCTAGACCGCCCTGTGAGCCGGATACCTTCGGCGGCGCAACAAGTGCCGCCGATGATTATTTGCTGGACAAACGGGAGGCGACCCATGCTCATCCGGCTCACTACCTTCGCCTGTATCCTTCTTCTGGCATGCACAGCAACCGCACAGCCATTCCAGCAGGCGTGGAACATCCAAGGTGCGGGCGGCTTCTCGGCGGCAAACGCCGTCCGCTCCCCCGGTCCGGCCGGGACCTGGCGCATCGTCGTCTGCGAGCGCGACTTGGGCGTCGTCTGCCTGTCCGCCGCGGGTGAGCGCCTGTGGGAGTTCCCGCTCACGCCGCCGGTAACTGCCTCGCCCGGCGTGGCTGACGTGAACGGGGACGGCCGCGAAGACATCGTCGCCGCGGACAGCACTGGCCGTGTCGTAGCACTCGATGCCGACGGGAACCTGTTGTGGTCTGCCGAGGCCACTGGGCCCGTGATCGCCGATTCGTGCCCTTCCATCGTCGACTTGGATCGGGACGGGTCCGTGGAAGTCCTCGTTGGCGATGCCGGGGGTACCCTCTCGTGCTTCGATGCGACGGGCGCCTTCCGATGGTCGTTCACAGGGGACGGCACTAAGATGGGCCCGGTCCTTACGGCGGATCTCTATGAGCGCTCCGGTGTCGAAATCGTCGTTACGTCACACGACCGTCACGTGTATGCGCTGGGCGCTGATGGCACGTGGCTGTGGGACGTGTATCGCGCCGACGATCTCTTCCCCAACAGCACACCGATCCTCGCCGATGCGGACGGAGATGGCCTGCCTGAGATCTACGTCGGCGGAGGTCTACACCATTTCTACCGTATCGATCCGAACACAGGGACCGTATCCCTCGAAGAGAACGTGTACCTCCATGTCAACGCCGCCATTGGCGCAGCCGATCTGGATGCGGACGGTCGCGATGAAGTGGTGTTTGGCAACAAGGGCGGAGGCACGTGGTGCTACGACCGATCCGGGGAGCGCTGGTCCCACGACTTCCACACGAGCAGCCAGTACGCGGGGCCCGTTTTCGCGGACCTCGATTCGGACAAGCTCCCGGAAGTCCTCCTCTTCTCCGCAACCGGCCAACTTCATGCTCTCGACGCCGGGGGGCAACCACTCTGGTCGGAAGCAACCGGTGTGAAGGTCATCGCCACGCCGTTGCTGGGCGATGTCGACGGCGACGGACGGCTGGATGCGGTGGTTTCGTCCCAGGGAGGCGTCCATGGGAACAACGCCTTGGCCCTGATTGCCTTCGACGCGAAATTCGACCGCGCGGACGGATCGTTCGCTGCCGTCTTCGCAGGCGACCGCGCGCACACAGGATGCCGGGCGCCGGGCCGCGCCTTCGGTAAGACCGAAACGCCCGAGGTCCGCGGGGACACCCTCGGCAAAGCGGCCTACGTCCAGGATTCGGACCGAATATTGAGTGGTACGAATCGGTGGCGGTACGACGTGACCAACCCGGATGCAGCCCGGTTGGCGTTGATCGCACGGATCGAATGTCCCAGTGGAGAAGTGCTCCATCACTGCCGTCACATCCACGCAGCCCGCGACCGGACGCAAATGGCGTTCGCCGCGCGACAACCCGGTCCATACACCGCCCGAACGCGATTGGTCGATCTGGATTCGCGTGTATCGAGTCGGGAAACGGAACAGCGCATCGCCTTTGCAGGCTCAGACACCGACCGCGCCTATCTCACGGAACGCTTTGCCGCCATAACCGAAACCCTCGACGCGTGGCGCACAGCCAATCCACGCGCCGCCGAAGCCATGGCCCGAAATCTCAAGGCGCTCAAGGGACGATTGCGCGCGCCCAGTGACCAAGGCCCTTCCACACAGAAACTCGAGTCTCTCAGGACTGAAGCCGACCGTCTGCTTACCCTGTGCCGCGCCGGTGCGTTGCGAGCGCCCTCCGGCACGTTCCTCGCCTACGCCTACAACCCGTGGGCCTACTTCCATCCCCGCGAGACGCTGCCCACCAAGGACAGTTCCTCCGATCTGGAGGTCGCTCTGTGCGTGGGCGAGTGCGAGTCGCTAGCGGTGAACGTAACGAGTCTTCTTGACCGGACGCTCGACGTCCGCGTGCGCTGCGACGCGCCTCAAAAGGCCATCGCCTTCCATCGTTCCGTACTCGTCCCGACGCTACGGAGGAATACGGTCGCCGACGCCCTTCCGTCCTTGGACCAAGGCGATCTTCTAACGGTACCGCCCCACGAAGCGCAGCAGCTCTGGATTACCGTCGACGGCTCCCGCCTCAAGCCGGGCGACTACACGGCGACAATTCGGCTTGTGAGCGTCGAACCCGACCCCACCGTGGTCGAGGTGCCCATGCGGATTCGCGTGCACGATCTGGCATTGCCCAGACCGCGTCCTTTGCGGTTCTGCCTGTGGAGCATGGACGGCGGGGCGCTCGGGGCCGAGAAGCCCGAGGTCCTGCGGGACCTTGTCGACCACGGCACGACCGTGTTCTTCGGCCAGTCGCCCAGAGCCCAATGTGACGACACCGGGAAACTGGTGGGTCCGGTGGACTTCGCCGCGCATGACGAAACCGTGAAACGGCTCGCGCCCCACGGGATGGTTCTCTTCATCGGTTCTCAGGGATCCGTGACCGGCCAACCGTTTCTGTCCGATCCATGGAAACGGGCGTTCGTGGACTATCTTCGTCGATGGGTTGCACACATGGACGAACTGGGACTTGACTACCATGACTGGGCGCTCTATCCCTACGACGAGCCGTCGACGCCGTACACCGCCACCACGCGAAACCTGGTGGAAGTGGCCAAGATCATCCGCGAGGCCGACCCGCGTATCCTCATTTACACCGACCCCACCAGCGGCACGACCATGGAAACGGTCGAAATGCTGTCGGAACTCATCGACATTTGGGCGCCTTCGGCCGAACTCCTCGAACGCCTCGGCCCGGAACTCGTCCCCGAAGCCAAGCGTGTGGGGAAGGAGGTCTGGTTCTACGACGCATCGGGCCGATCCAAGACCCTCTCGTGCCTCGGACTGTACCGCTGGCGTTTCTGGTACGCGTGGAACCAGGGGTTCACGGGGGCGGGCTGGTGGTGCTACGCGCATCACGGCGACGACCTCTGGCTGGGCCCCAACAGCACGGGCGACTTCTTCGCGACGGTGTATGACGGCCCGGACGGGCCCATATCGAGCAAGCGCTGGGAAGTCGCACGCGAGGGTGTGGAGGACTACGAGTACTTGTGGATGCTCCGCGAGGCCATAGAGGCGGCGGAGCGGGACGCCGTGGACGAGAACACCCTTGCCGACGCGCGACGACTGTTGGCCGACATGCCGCCTCGCATGGAGCGTGTGCTGAACGCCTGTGGGCGCCGTCTGCCTCTCTCGGCGGACAGCGTGCCGCTGTACGACGAGGCGGCCGCGGAGATTCGTCGGGCACGGGCCGAGATCGTGCGCGCGTGTCTGACATTGGACGCCGGGTCCGATGGCTCGTGACGCGCGCGTTTCTGTCAAGCGTTTTTGAACGGCGGCGCATCCGC
>JAAEQP010000331.1 GCA_024231375.1 bacterium
CGCGTCCGAATCGAACCCCTCGGGCTTCCAGAGGGCGTCCACGGCACTGAGCATGAAGGGCCGTTGCCAGGGCCAATAGAAAGCGAAGGCATTCAGGTAGAACAGGCCGTTTGAGTCGGCCGCAAACCCGTCGTAGCGCGTCGTGCCGAATCGCGGCATGCTGCGCACATCCACCACGCCGTTGCTGTTGTCCCAGAGGAAGGTGGGCCGGTTCGCGATGTAGCGCGAGTACTCCAGAAGGTGCTCGCGCTCGATGGCCGCCGAACACACCGCCGGACCCGTCCACACCACCGGGATGTCCCGTGGCATGGCGGCATCAAGATCGCGCAGGTATTGGACCATGTGCCCGTAGGGTGTGTCCGTGCGGCCGTACACGTGACCCAGACTGTAAGGAGCAGGACAGAACGACAGTTCCAGCGACGGGTGCTCGCGTTTCAGCGTCTCATACAACCGTGCCATCAGGAAACCATGGGCGCGACCGACCGAGTCGCCGAACCGCTCTCGTTCGGTTTCGTGCATACACACGTAGCGCCCTGCGTTCTGAGGCGTCCAGTCGTCCGC
>JAAEQP010000332.1 GCA_024231375.1 bacterium
GCCCGATAAACCACCGGCGACTCGGCCGAGCCGGAATCCTCTTCTTTGAGTTCGAAGGGCACCGCCATGGTGTAAACGCCACCCTTCACCCAAACAGTAACGCCGCCGGACAACTGGCCGTCCTTCTTCAGCTTGCGGACGGCGTCGCGGGCTTGCTCAAGCGTACCGAACGGTTCGGCCGCCGTTCCCGACCCGTCTTTGGTGCCGTCGGACCCAACGAAAAATTCGACCGAAAATGCCGTGGCACAACAAGCCAACAAGACGACAACGCACGCGGGCAGGTATTTCATCGGAGCAACTCCGGGTTGCGGCGTGGAGGGATTGGGAGGCGGGAACGGGTCGACATCCTATCGTCGGAGCCAGCAGTGGTCCCCGAGGCTTGCACTGGGGACTGGTCCATTTTTCGGCCAAGGAGCGCATTCTTGGGTCCATCGTTGTCCGAAAACATGGACCTGTCCCCTTCCGTGGCGCCGAGGGGGACAGTCCCATTTTCCCGGCGACAAGGGCCGTCCCGAAGGCGAAGTGTAGCGCGCCGCGAAAATTGGGACAGTCCCCAGGACTCTAGATGTCGTTTACCGTTGCATCGTAGAAGTCGATGTACTTGTCGCGCTTCTCGTCGTCCTCTCGGGCAGCTATGGCCGTGCGCGGATGCTGGTTGAGCTGGCCGGTGATGTTGTACTGGGGATA
>JAAEQP010000333.1 GCA_024231375.1 bacterium
CTGTCCCACGCGGCGCTGGCGGCCGCGGAGAAGCCGAACATCATCTTCTTCCTGGTCGACGATTACGACAAGCCCGAAACGAGCGTCTACGGCGGCAATGTGCTGACGCCGAACCTCGACCGGCTGGCGCGCGAGGGGATGGTCTTCCACAACGCCTACATGACCAGTACGGTCTGCACGCCGTCTCGCTACACCTGCCTGACGGGTCGCTATGCGGGGTCGTCCTATTCGTCCGCATATCTTTCCGAATTCCCGTTAGGGATGCAGGGACTGCCCGCCTTCAACGTCGCGTTGGAGGACGACCACATGAACGTGGGACGCGTGCTGTCGGAAAACGGGTATGCCACTGGCTTCGTGGGCAAGTACCACGTGGGCGGTGAGGAGAGTCACTCGCCAGAGCAGCTCAAGAAGCACGGGCTGCACGACGTACCGAAGAACGTGCCGTGGACCGAAGAGATCAACCGCAAGCAGTTTGACAACGAGAAGATCCATCGCAGGATGATCAAGGAGCAGGGGTTCACCTGGGCGAAGAATATCTATTGGGGCAACACGAAGGCGCCGTTCAAGGGCCACAACCTGGAATGGACGGCCGCCGCCGCGCTGGAGTTTATC
>JAAEQP010000334.1 GCA_024231375.1 bacterium
CGCTATGTGTTGAAAGGTCCCAGGTCGCACCATGCAGATTGAAGCGTACGTCGTCACAGAAGAGCGCCTACTCGTATCCATCGATCCCCGGGAGATGTCCGACGAGTGGTTCCGGGACGATACGGTCCGTTGGATCAAGATCACGTCGGCGGATTCCGGGGATCTCGAAGAAGCGCTTCGGCCATTGGAGCTTCACCCGCGCATCGTGGACGCATGTGTGAACCCCAAGCCGCCTCAGGCCGAGGTCCTCGAGAAGGTTCTGTTCATGGCCATGCCGGTCTGGGCGTCTGATGTCAGGGGAACCCCGTCCGTGCGCTTCGCGTGCGTCGCCACCAGTTTGATTACCATCCAGGACGGGCCCATCGACTTCGTTGAAGAGACGGCAAGGCGCTTCTGCGGCGAACAGCACCTCCTCGATAGCAGTTCGGCAGCGCTCACCTTCCATCTTGTGGAGGCGATGTCGAAGACCGTCACTCCCATCTACCTGGCGCTGCGGACGGATGTGGATGCCGCGGCCGAGACCCTTGAGAAAGCGCCTGACG
>JAAEQP010000335.1 GCA_024231375.1 bacterium
AGTCGCGCCTGGGCCTCCGTTCCCGCCCGATCAGGGACCAGGCGGATCCAGACCGGGCGGCCGTCGGACTTGCGGGTCCCGGCGATCACCGCGCCATCCGGGCCCATGGTGCGGATGTGGACGCCGCTGGATCCTGTCTGTCCACGCACCTCACCCAGCGCACGATTGAGACACCCGAAGTTGCGACCCTCGTACTGGATGATGGTGTCGCAGGTGGACAGGCCACCATCCTCGTTGTGCTCGTATAGAAACGATGCCAGCATGGGCATCCGGTGCTTCCTGCAGATGGCGATGATCTGCTTCATCAGCGGCGTAATCTCGTCGTCGTAGATCTTCTCCAGGTCGAAGGTTTCGTTAGCGTCGGTCATGCCTCACCTACCATGTCGAGCAGCACCTTCCGGACCGCCTGCCACTCGTGGTTGCGGTAGCCCGACTCCACGTAGACGCGGGGATCGGTCAGATTGTACCCGTACGCTATGATGTAGTGCTCGGCTGCCTTCCTGGAGAAGAACGGTTGCACGTTTTCATAGTAATCGAACGCGCCAGTCCGCACCACATCGCTATCCTCTGGGAGGACAGCGTGCTCGGCGCACCACTCCAGAAACTCATCCTCGACAGAGGCAATCTCAGCCCCATCGTAAACCCAGACGATCACGTCCGACCAGTCTGGGTCCATGCCGTACACGCGCCGACGCTGCTGCACCATGAAGATCGGGTGGGCGGTAATCGCGTTGTCCTGCCCGAGCATCCGCCCGGCGATCGTTCTCATGCCCTCGGTGTCTAGTACACCAGCCTCGCGCACGATCTTCCTGGCTAAACGACGGTCGTTCCATGGCACGACGGACGTGAGCAGCACGAGGGCCACCAGCACTGCTCCGGCGACTATGGTGTATATCGTGAAGTCGCTCATCGGATGTTCCCCACAGGCATCTCCTGAATTCCACGCTCCCACCCCGACCCCTGGTAGCATCTGGCGTTTTCCTCGTAGTCGTCGTCGGCATCAAACCTGTTGCATCGCGCGTCCGGTTGAATCAGCATGCAATGCGGTTCCTCTCTGGCGCCCCGCGTCCACGCCCTGCAGCGCCACACACCCGGATCCCACTTCGCCCGCTCTTCCTTGCGCCCCTCTTCGCGTGCGACCTTGCGCTCCTCGATGCAACGCCCACGTGGCAGCCCGAACAGCGCCCGGGAATACCCCTCGCAGGCGCGCACATGGATATCCTCTGTGTCCCACCCCGCGCATCTCTTACTCGTCGCGGCCAGGCAGGACATGAACGCGCGGTGCACCCGCTCAGCGCGTTCGACCTCTGAATCGCTGTCCACGATCGGCAGTGGTGCACTTTCGCATTCCATGCCGCGTAGGATGTATCCCAGAAAGTACGCCGAGACGCTCGCGAGCACGATCCCGGCAATTTGCGACA
>JAAEQP010000336.1 GCA_024231375.1 bacterium
AGGACACCATTGCTCAGACGGACCACAGGCAGCGTCTCCACGGGCTTGTTGACCAATTGAAGCCAGGAATCGAGCACGTCTTCCGGACCGCTGCCCTCGGACACACGGGTGAGCCCTTCCTTCTGGGCGATCGTCTTGAAACGCTCCGAGAGCGAAGCCGCATCCACGGCCGATGCGTGCGGCTCTAGCGCATCCTCCGTCAACGTGTACAACGAGGCCGCCCCGCGCGCCAGTTGCGTGTACAGGATCGGCAACCGCGCCACCTGCACCCGGTGCAACAGCACGGCATCGTCCTGCACGAGCGCCTCGGCCCGGTCAAACAGGTCGCGGTAGAAGGCGATGGCCTCTTCCGTCTGGAACGGTGCGTCTTGCCCCGCCCAAATGGGCATGTGCCAGTCGGGGTCGGCCACGGCCAGCCGGTGCGTGTCGTCGATGTAGGCGCGCACGAGATGCCACGCCTTGCCGTAATACGCCTGGCAAAACTCGTCGATAGCCGCGTCCACATCATAGTCAGGATTCCACAGCAGCTTCGCCATGATGTACGTGCGCAGTTCCGCAAACTCCCCGCCCCGCGAGAAGTAGTTGGC
>JAAEQP010000337.1 GCA_024231375.1 bacterium
ACCGCAATGGAAAACCCTAGTTGTGGCCGCAGTTCTTGCGGCAATCGCACTATACATGCCCACGTCCCCAGGACAAGAACTCCTCCATGCGCGGATCAGCTTCGAGTCCGGCGGCGCCATGGTCAAGGGAACCGCAGACGACGAATGGAGTTACGCGACCACCAACACCCTTGTCCTGCCGGGCGACACGCTTTGGGCTGACGAGCAGGGGATGCTCGAACTTGAGTTGTCCGGCGGTTCGTTTTTGCGCATGGCCGACGGAAGCAAGGCCCAGATTGTCCAGGTTCCTCCCAGTGGCATCGTGCAGGCCTGGACTGGATCCTTCTATGTACACAGGATAGGGCGCAGCACGGGGGATGTTATCGTTCAGACCCCGGCTTGTGCCGTGGACGTGCCGCGCGATAGCCATGTCCGCGTCGACGTCGAAGCCCAAGGCTTAACGACCGTGAGCGTGCACTGGGGCAAGGCCTCGGTTACCACCGAATTTGGCCCGACCGTCATCGTGACGCCTGGAAGACGCGCCTACGTCGAACCGGGCCTCCAGCCGTCCACGCCCGTCCCGTACGACAAGAGCCGGGAAGACTCCTTCGACGCATGGAGCAGAGAACGGGCGAAGCTGCTTGCGTTGGGCACTCGAACGATCCCCTTGCCCGTTCCCGCGGATTCCGTTCCCATCGGCGTGTCGGATCTGTCCGTGTACGGCGAGTGGGTCTACGTTGAAACGCGGCCCTATTGGCGGCCGACGTGCGCGGTCGAATACGTACCCTATCGTTCCGGGCATTGGAGTTACGTGCCGGGATGCGGCTACGTTTGGGTGGGCAGTTACCCCTTCTGTTATGTGACCAGCCACTACGGACGGTGGACTCACAATCCTCGATACGGTTACATCTGGTCCTACGGCGATGCCTGGTCTCCGGCGTGGGTGGCGAGTGTCCGTTACGGGTCCAATTTTGTGTGGTGTCCGCTCGACCCCTATGACCAGCCCCTTGCGGTCGGCTCGGCCTGCTTCGACGTCGGTGGTGTCCGCATCAGCATCGGCGCCAGTTCCTACTGCGCAGCCAACGACCTGTTCGTGGGCCCCTGCCCAACGTACGCCTGCACTTCGAATGGCCTGGGATATGTCAACGCGCGCGATGTCTATATTTGGAACATCTACGCGCCAGGCAGCGGGGGCCGTACGCCGCCGTTTCTCGGCTCCAGCGCTTTGGTGCGCGACTACAGCCCAAGGCGCGTCATCCGGGGCCCGGACATGGCCGGACCGTCCCGTCGAGCCGCGAAGGAACGTGTTCCCAGACTTGAATCGGGCATGGGCCGCAGCACCTTCCGTTCCGTCGAGGCCACAGGCCAACGCAATGTGCGCACGTCTCCCAACGAACCGAGACGCGCCGCCCGGGCGCGCTCCGTGCGCGTGGACTCGGAGGCGGCCATCAACACTTCCGCCGAGATGCGGCGTCTCGAGCAGCGCACGGGC
>JAAEQP010000338.1 GCA_024231375.1 bacterium
GCCACATGGGAGTCGTTCCGGTATGCCAAGCGGCTGTATTCGCGGATGGGGTATTCGGAGCGGATTGAACTGTTAGAGAACGACGCCAAGCACAACTACAACCAGGTGCAACGCGAAGGCGGGGTACGGTGGTTGGTACGGTGGCTGCAGGGGCGGGATGAAACGCTGACGGAACCGGAGATCGAGTTGCTGACGGACGAGGAGATCTGGGCATCGCCGAAGGGGCAGGTCATGTTGATGGATGGCGCGCGGACGACGTACGACATCAACGCGGAGTACGAACGGGAGTTGGCTGAGGAACGCGCCGAGTTGTGGGCGAATGGCGACCGCGCGGAGTTGTTGGACCAAGTGCGGGCGTTGGCGAATGTGCGTGGGCTTGACGAGTTGGGCGACCCGACGGTGTCGGAACACGGAATCGTCGAAGGGGACGGGTATCGTGTGCGCAAACTGGTGATCGAACCCGAAAAGGGTATCTACCTGCCCGCGTTGGCGTTTGAACCCGAGGGCGCGGTGACGGGATCGCCGGTGGTGTATGTCCACGGCGACGGCATGGCGGCCGAAGCAGGGCCTGACGGCGCGTTGGCGCGTCTCGCGAAGCAGGGGCGGTCCGTGTTGGCGGTGGACGTGCGCGGCGTGGGCGAAACGCGCGAATCGTCTCAGAGCAAGTTCGGCGAGGCCATCGGTCTGGACTGGGAGGACGTGTTCATCGCTTATGTGGTGGGCCGGTCCTATGTGGGCATGCGGGCCGAGGACATAGCGGTCGCGGGTGCGTATGCCGGGCACAATCTGAAGGGCGCGACGGGCGGTCCCGTGACGCTGGTCGCCGAGGGACATGTGGGGGTGCCTGCGCTGCACGCGGCGGCGTTGGAGCCTGAGTTGTTCGACGCGGTGACGGTGCGGGGTTGCCTGGATTCGTGGTCGAACGTAGTGCAGACGGGCGTGACCCACAGCCAATTCCACAACGTGGTCCACGGCGCGCTGCGGGTGTACGACCTGCCCGACCTGGCACGTGTATTGGGTGACAAGCTGACGACTGAAGAGCCCGTGGATTCGGTGGGCAAGCCGGCGGGGCGGTGAAGGGCGTGTCGGGGACAGGCTGTTCAGCCTCCCTCCATCCACTGTTCAAAGAAGCCCAGTGCCCATAGGAAGGCAGCGAGGCCGGTGACGGCGAGGATGCAGCAGGCGATCGCGGTTGCCCACCCAGCCACGCGCGACTTGCGTAGCATGAGAGAGGCCAAGAGACCGACAACAGCCCCGAGGATTGTGGCCGCCGGAATGCCATAGACGATCAGGAGAAGCGCAGCCAGGCCGCGTTCTTCGCCTTGCCCGAAGGCTTCCTCGGGCAAGGCGAAGAACACGATCCAGCTATAGAGCACCAGTGCCAAGGACGCCCCCACCAGGAGTCCGCCCAAGAGGCGGAACACCAGACCCAGCCGTCCACGGGAACGCGTCGCGCTGTCGTTCATGGGGATCGACCTCCTTCGGTCTCACTCAGCCACGGTGAACGTCGACTCTGCGAGTAGGGGAGAATCGGAACAGCAACGTTGTGTCACGCATTATCTGGAAGAGTGCCACTGCCGTCAAGAAAGGTGATCATGTCTGACCCAGCGCCCGCGTGTACGGGCAGTAGGTTGGGTGCCCTTGTGCCAGAGAATGGATGCCTGCCCGCGTCTTGTGCCCCAGATCCCCCAGACCATCGACACGCATGCGCCGTACACCCCATGTACATGGCATGCTTCATCCCGCCGCGATAGCGGGACGAAGGTTCTGCCTGCTTCGACTGTAATCTCTTTGTTCTGCATCACTTATGCGGCACCCCCATTCTGGCACGCTTAGTGCTCCTTATCGGGTATGTAGAGGGTGAAGGCGATTGTCCTTCAGACAATCGGCCTTTACGTCAACCGAGCTGTCAGAACTTCGTCGTGCTGCTAAACTCAAGAGTAAGGAGGGTGAAACGATGAATACCATGAAGAACACAACACGTGTACTGCTAGTAGCGCTGTTCGTAGTTATCCTGGCAACAGTCTCGTGCGAACGCGGAAGTGCCGAGCAGGTCAAGGCCTTGGGGTATCGGCCGGGTAGCGATGGCGCCGGCCAGTTTCTGGAATCCATCGGCGCAGCCACGATCACTGTCTTGCCCACGGCGGTCTGGTCTACCGAAGAGACAATCTTCCTACCCGCGTCACAAGAGCAGATTGTCCAACTCATCGAGGAGAACCGTCTCGGGGTCGCCAACACCGCCGACTTTGAAGCCTACAAGAGCGTTGTCGAGGACCAGAGCCAGGGTCAGTGGGGCGTGTTTGAGAGCGGTCTCAAGCAGGTGAAGAAACGGGCCTTGGACACGAAGAGCGCCGGGGACTATTTCCTTTTCCTCGAACTCATGGAGTTCCGTCCAAGGTCCGGTGAGATCGCGGTCGGCGGCATCCAGTGCTACGTGGTTGGTCGGAACGGAGAAGACGCGTTCTCGTTTCTCTTCAACTCGCACCACGCAGCCTTCAACGACGCCCAGTTGATAACGCAAGACACGTCGGAAGAAGGCAGAGCACGTCTGGTCAGCGCCTGCACCGACCTCGCACTGAGGGCACTCGTGGACCAGATCGAGGACGCCAGAGCTGCCGCCACAGCCGAGCGCGAAGAGGCGAGTGAAGACGCCTCGAGATTGCAGGCGTTGGACAACTACGTTGGTGAGTGGGACTGGGTGACGACTTCGGAGGACTCCCCGCCCACCAATGGCCACACCTCGGCGGAATGGATCCTTGGCAACCGGTTTGTCAGGGAGACTGTTTCCTTGCCAAACGAAGACGGGATGACCAGCCGGGAGATTCACATTCTGCGGACCTATGACGAAGGCACAAACACTTTTCGAGCATGGAACTTCGATTCCGATTTCCCCGTAAGCCAATCGACAGGGACATGGAATGCAGAGACGCGGACGCTGACGTCCGTCGCTGGTGGAGGCGGCGACGGGATTGCAGTCACCACGAAATCGAACTTCGCCAAGGAAGGTATCTACGAATGGACCATCGTGGCTACGAATCCGGCTGGGGATGTCGTCTGGGAAGTGAGCGGAACAAGCACACGTCGTCAGACGCAACCGCCGCCTGCGCTTCCAGTACGGGCCACTGCGCCAGGGGAACACGACGAGGCTTTGGACAGGTTCCTCGGGACGTGGCGCTCGGAGCACAGACTGGCCAAAGCCGCATGGACGCCTGAGGAGAAGACCGGGGCGTCAGACCTCGTCTACCGCCGGGTGCTGGGCGGGAAGTTTGTTCAAGAACAAGCCCAGGGTGCGGACGGGGAGGTCGGTTTGACGATGTACACGTACGACACGGAACAGGAGTGCTACCGATTGTGGTGGTTCACCGCCGCGGGCAATGCGGGAGAGTGCACGGGCAAATGGGATCCAGTCACCAAGACGTTCAGCTGGACTTCTGTTCCCAGCCCTGCGCCGGGCCTCAAAGTCAGACATTGTTTCGTGAACGACAATGCCTTTGAATGGGAAGTCACGGCGAAGGATGACCAAGGCGAGTTGCTTCTCCTGAATCAGGGGAAAGCTACACGCGTGTCAGAGGATGGAAATGGTTGAAGGACGGACAGCGGAGCTGTTGAAGAAGTGACAGTCTCCGGCGCGCAGGCCGCGACAACCTGGGGACAGCGGGGCTGTTGATGAAGTCCGCAAGTTGTTTGCGAAGCCCGCGAAAAGGCCAGGGACAGACCCGTCTTCGTCCGC
>JAAEQP010000339.1 GCA_024231375.1 bacterium
CCTACAAGAGATCCCTCGACTTCGCTCGGGATGACGTTTGGGTGGAGTTCTTCAGCGTCACTCAGTGGTCGCCCGGAATGTACGCGCCTTCCGTACGCCAGAGGCCGAGGGTATGGCCTTTTCAACAGCCCGTCTGTCCCCTTTTCCGCGATGTGTGGAGGGCGCGGCGCTACCGGAGCATTCCGGGCCACGTTCGCCTGCCTTCTCGTCATGCTGATACTGTCCGGGTGCGTCACGCTCTCCGGGAATGGCCCAGGCCTCTCCCCCACTGCCGACCTTCGCACATTCAGTGCCATGGGGAAAGAGGTGACCTTGCTGGAAGCCGGCAAGGAGTCCGAGGTCTTCCAGCATGTTGGGAAAGGCTGTCTGACGCACATGTGGTTTGCCATCGACGAACGGGTGAGGATCCGCGTCTATGTGGATGGCGAAGCGTCTCCTTCCATCGACATGGCCATGCCCATGGGCCACGGCTACAGCTTGCGCGATCTGAAGGGACCCTGGGGCATTCCCGAGATGGGACACCTTGGCGGCGTACACAACATGTACCGCATCCCCTTTGGGGAATCGGTGCGCGTGACCGTTCTACCAACGACCAAGGTGTTCGACGGCGTCACAGGGAGAAAGGCGTGGTGGATCATCCGCGGGACGGAGAACCTGCCGGTTGTGGTTGGCGGAGTTCAGCTTCCCGAACATGCGCGTCTGAAACTCTACACCTTGGAGGACTACACCGCCCAACCCTTGGAAGAGTTCGAGGTGTGCAATGTCGGCAGCGCCGGGGCGCTCTACCAGGTTGCCTTGGCTGCGGAAGGAGAGCGGCCGTCAGGCGATTGGAAGGACCAGTCGTACCAGGAAGGCTGCTTTCGCGCCTACTTTGACAAGGCGAAGGAGCCCGCGCTCCTTTCTTCAGGGCTTGAGGACTATTTTCTGAGTTCCGGCTATTTCCATCATGGACAGCGCTTTGTGACCCGGGCGGCGGGCCTGACGACCTTTGATCGAGACAAGAATCGTTTCTCAGCGTACCGAATCCACGACACGGACCCCGTGTTCTTCCAGGACGGAATGCGGTTGACGCTACGATGCGGCGAAACCCTGAACGGGACTCCGCTCCATGCCCCACCGCCAACCCGGTACACCGTATACACCTGGGTGTACGAATGGCGCTAAGCAACCGTGTGCTGATTGATGATTGGAGCGGGACAGGAATCCGCACCATTCCCCTTGTTGTGGCCGCCCCCTCCCGTTGTGGCCGGTCGCGGCCTCCGGGCCGCGCTCTGACCTAGCCACCGACGTGACCACCGGTAACGCCACGACCGACAGGTCTCCAATCTCTTCGTCGCCACACTGGGACCATGCGCCATCACCCCAACACATCACCCTCCCCGTCATCCTGAGCAACGCGAAGGATCTCGTTCACCCGGCAACTTCCCTGGCGCGCAGGAAGGAACGGATCCCGGACTTTAACGCAGAGACGCAAAGGACGCAGAGGCACGCGGGCGGTGTCGGGGCGAGTGTAGCGCAGGCGTCTCGCCTGCATCCTCGCGAGTCAGTCGCCGTCCGGAATGCAGGCGAGACGCCTGCGCTACACTCCCGGACGCACATAGTCTTCCGCTGTCCCGCTTCCCGGCCCATTGACCCCCATCTCGCCCATCCGTATAGTACCGGCCTGCCGTATTCCGGACCCGCGACCACCGGGAAGAACGAAAAGGAGAGAAACCGTGCCACTCGTTGACATGCCTCTGGAAGAACTCCGCACGTATCAAGGGATTAACCCAAAG
>JAAEQP010000340.1 GCA_024231375.1 bacterium
TAGGGGGCGTTGATGTCCACCCACGTCACGATCCGATCGAATTCCTCAGGTGAGAGCTTCACTCCGCTATGCTTCTTGAGCAGGGTCTTCACGAGCTTGCTGGAATGGGACCCCCAGGCATAGGCCTTCTGCGTGTCGGCCGGACCCGCGCCGACAGCTCCGGTCAACCCGCGTTTCCAGAGTTCTGTGTAGGATGCGTTGAAGAACAACGTCTGGTCGCCGGCAAGATTAAGGCGCTCGCCCGCCGGTCCGCTGTAGTCATGGCATCGCACGCAATGCTTGTCGAGCACAGGCTGGACCTCGGTCAGATAGCTGAACAACCGCGGTTCACCGTGCCAGCCGGTCAGCGCGCTAGGCTCGCGTTTCATGGCCAAGGGCACCGTGCCGCCCGGGGCACTGTGCGCCGCCGTCGCCGTTCCCGGTGCTTCGAGTCGATGCTCATGGCACCCGACGCACCCCGTCCGTTCGCCGGACTGCACCACCGTGCCGGAACGCATGGATTGCACCATCATCCCGCGCTCGTCAAGCAACTGGAAGTACACGAACTTATCGGCTGGCACGCTGAAGTACGCGGAACCGTCGGCTTCGACCGGAACCGTGCCGAGAATGCGCTTGTTATTGAAGTCGTGCCAGTTCATGGCGGGGCAGTGCACGCCTTGGCCGCCCCAGTTGGGATGGGTCCAATAGCGTTTCTCCGGGGACTCCACTACGCGCAGATACTTCACGCTCCCCGGTTCCACGCCGGCCATGTGCGTACCCTCGTACACGTTGGCCACGTAGAACTGGCCGTCGTCGTTTTTGAAGTCGCGGCGGGACGGGATGGCTCCGGGCCGGGGATGCGGCGCCAGAGGCATGGGGTCGAAGCACCCGGGTTCTTCGACGTGCAGCAACACCTCGTTGCCGAACACGTCGATCAGGTAGAGTCCCATGACCTCCCCCTTGCCGATGGTGCGCGAGCAGAGGAAGTACTTGCCGGTCGTACGCGGGTTGGCCGGATCGCACAGCGGATAGGGGTCCTCGTACTTGGGCTGGACTTGCTTGAAGATGTCGAATCCGTACTCGCCGACCTTCTTCTCTCCGGGTTGCCACACCAAGTCAATGGCATTGGCCGGCCACGTGCGCACCACGGGGCCGCGGTCGTCCAGCCCGCGTCGCCGGTCAAGCACGGCCAACGCGCCCCAGGGCCGGTCGTGGCACGACCCAAAGATGCTCACCACTTCCTGCGTGAACGGTATCGGGCGCGCGTCGATGACGCCGCCCGGTGACCACGTGTTGTTGCCCCAGTACACGGCCTGGCCCGTGCCGTCGGGATTGACCGTCCACAATCCCTGCGCATCGCCGAAATTGCGGTCCACGTACTCCCAGCGGTCGTACAGAATCCGGCCGTCCGGAAGCAGCGCGCCGTGGCCTTCAAACAGGGTGCTCTTGCCGATCTGGTGGATGTTATCGCCGTCCGCGCCCATGCGGAACAGGTTCGCCATGATATGCCGGTTGCACATGCAGTACTTGGGCTCGCGCGTCGAAGAGAACGCGATGCCTCCGTCCGGAAGATAGAGCGGATCGACATCAGAGACCCGTTCCGCGCGCGTCAACTGCCGCAGATCCGACCCGTCCGCATTCATCTCGTAGATGTGATAATCGTCTTTGGCATCCCGGCGCATGGAGAACACGACGCGGTCGCCGTCGAAATCGATCTCCGGGTCGCGCGCAATGCCTTCTGGTACGTCGATCAGCGTGGTGACCCGGCCGGCGTCGGCAAAATCGATGACCTTGACGGCGCCGCCGCCCACGAAGCTTGCCTCGTTGATCTCACCGACCTGAAACAGGGTCGCCGTATTGTGATGGTCCGGTTTGTACTGAGGCCGCACCACAAACAGGATGGGCTGGCCAGACACCAGAGGGTTGGCCAGCAGCGCGGTTCTGCGGAGTTCTTTCGCGGTTTCGAGGACGGCTGCCACGCGCTCGCGCGTGTCGGTCTTGCCTGCGTCGATAGCCTTGCGCAATTTCGGCGGCTGCTTCTCCAGCTCGCCGAGTTGCCGCAGAAACTTGGCGCCTTGAGGATACCGGTCACCGCACGTGGCCATCAGATCGGTCACCGCAGCTCGCATTCCCGCCAGATTGAGCCGGTTCAGGCCGTCTTCGAGCTCCCGGACCGCCTGCAGGTGTATCGCGTCACGGAACCGCGCATCCGTCGCTTTCGCGTCTATCGACCCCTCAGCCCGGAAATCGTCCAGCGTAATGTGCCCCCAACCGCCGGTGTGCTTGTCCACGGCGCGGACGAACACCTTCTTCCCCACGAGCTCCGGCGCGCTCCACGTAATCTCCTGCATTCTCTCCGTGGCGGTGCCCTGCGCCTTACGCACTTCGGCGCCGTCTACGGTACACAGGGCCACATAGGTGGTGGCGTGCTTGCCACCGCCGACCAACAGCGACATTTCTGGTCCCGTCAGCACGAACACGGGCGACTCCACCACGCCGGTGAAACTGTCGTCCGGATTACCGTCGGCCCGCTCGAGGGTCGTGAAGAAAAACTTGCCGTGCTTGTTATACGGCCTTGCCCCGTGGTGGAACTGGGCCCGGTCGTTGATGTACTCGCCGAATCCGCCCTCCATGATGCGCCACCCCTGGAGGTCGCCGTCTTCGAAATCGAACCGCACCTGGGCAGATGCGACCCCGGCGAAGGCGCAACACAGCAGTGCAATAGCGGTGAGAGAAATGCGAGCGGGTCTTCCAAGATCCATCATGAAACCGTCCTCAGTCACGTTTTGAACAGGGGTGCCGAACCGCAGTGCCACGATTATACTGAATCCGGGCGCGATTCACACGCTCGTGCCGAGAAGGACAGAGCAATCGCTCCAAGATGGCGTGGAAATGGGAGCCCAGGCGAAACCCGACGCCACTGGCCTCGTCGCGGCCCCTCCTGCTCGCCGCCGCGTAGCGGGCCCTCATGACCATCGGACGTGAAGTCGCCCAGCGGGGTCTGTCCGCCTCACGTATAGGTTGAAAGGCACTTTCACAACACATTGTTTCTTGCTAGCGCAACGCTCTTCTATTTTTATGCCTCCCCCAGGGCAATCGCACTAAAACTCAATCTGCTATAGCGTCTGCGTTGTGAGTGCAGCCCCGCGTACCCCTTCCGGCCCACGGAGGAGAGATCGATCTGCGCAGTAAGCTTAGTTAGACAGAGA
>JAAEQP010000341.1 GCA_024231375.1 bacterium
CTGTGGCCCTTCTCCCCCATCTCCCAATCTCCGACGATCTCCACATCCCCTTCTCACGATTCCCCCGGCATTGGACGGATTGCTGCGCCCAGTCTATACCCACCAATGCATCGGTGGGGACGTAGCGAGCTGTACATCCGAGGGAGGACGCACCATGCTTGTACCGTTAACCATGACTTTCGTGATGGCTGCGGGGGGCGAGGCCTGCTTGCTTCAGGGAGGACAGGCCGGGCCGTGGTCCATCGTCGTGTCCGGGGACGCAATCCCGAGCGAACAGTATGCGGCGGAAGAATTCCAGCGGTTGTACGCCGAGGCCTCGGGCGAAGAGCTTCCGATCATGAACGAGCCGCCGGCGGAGCGCCGTTTGATTCTGATTGGCCCTGACGTGGCCCCCTTCGCGGTTGACGACCTTGGTGAGGAAGGGCTACGTGTCCGCATCGAACCTGATTGCATCGCCATCGCGGGCGGTAGGCCTCGGGGGACGCTCTACGGGGTGTACGAGTTCATGGAGCGGCAGCTTGGGGTGCGGTTCCTCACGGCCGACCACACGCATGTGCCGCCGCTTGAAGAGACCGCCGCCATTCCGTGCGGCGAATATTCGTACGTGCCGTCCTTCGCATTCCGTTGGAGCTACTACAGCGCGAATCAGGCTCATCCCAGCTTCGGGGCACGGCTACGCGTCAACACGGTGACCGACAGCGAGGAGCTGGGCGGCAGGGCGCGCCAGTCGCTCATCAACCACACCTTCTACCGGTACGTGAACGTGGACAAGTACGGCGCGGAACACCCCGAGTATTTCGCGTTGGTGGACGGCGAGCGCAAACTCGACATGGGTGGGGGCGGACCTGAGCCCTGCGTCACCAATCCCGACGTGATCGACATCATGGCCGAAGGGGTGCTGGCCGATATCCGGTCGAACCCGAATCGCCGCAACATCAGCCTCAGCCAAAACGACAATGACGCCTACTGCCGGTGTCCCCGGTGTTCCTTTATCGATGCCATGGAAGGTTCCCCCATGGGGTCGACCTTGTACCTGGTAAACGCCGTGGCGGACCGGGTCGCCGAGGAGTTCCCCGACGTGAAGGTGGGGACGCTCAGCTATTGGTACACGCGCAAGCCGCCGCTGCACATGAAACCCCGTCCCAATGTGCAGATTCAGTTGTGCAGCATCGAATGCTGCGTGACGCACCCGCTAAGCGCGCCGTCTGTTGCCAAAAACCAGGAGTTCTGCTCGGATATCGAGAAATGGTCGGCCATGTGCGACGACATCTGGATCTGGCACTACAACACCAACTTCGCTTCCTACGATCTCCCCTTCTCGAATCTGCGGACGATTGGGTCCAACGTGCGCTTCTTCCGCGACCACAACGTGAAGGGCGTCTTCATGCAGGCCAACGGGAATGGGAAAGCCGGGGAGATGGGCGAACTGCGCAATTATGTCATGGCGCGCTGCCTGTGGGACCCGGCATTGGATGATTGGGCGCTGGTAGAGGAGTTCTGTCGACTTCACTACGGCGCGGCCGGTGAGACCGTGATCGCCTACCTCGCCTACATGCACGACATTGCCCAGAACTCGGGTCACGAACCCGGATGCTTCGGCACGCCGGAACAGTTCGGGCTGAACGCCGAGGTCGCCGCGAAGGCCATGGCGTTCTTTGCGCAGGCTATGGAGCAGGCCGAGTCGGACGAAGTCCGCAACCGGGTGGAGAAGGCGTCAATTTGTGCGCATCGCTGCCTGTTGGAGTGCGGCAGTTCCTACGAGTATGCCGATGGCGTGGCGCGGATTGTGTTCCCGGCTGAGCATGTGGACGCGATCGAGCGCTACATAGCCTTGTGCGAGAAGCACAACATGAACATGGCCGCGGAACGCATCCCCATTGCCGAATACGTGACCAAAGCGCGGGCGTGGGCCGCGGGCGCGCCTGCCGCACGCGTGGAGAACGACACGTGGCGCTTGACGTATCTCACCGACGGGCCTGGGAAACTCATCGAGATGAAACACAAACCCACGGGACGCGACCTGCTTGCGACGTGGTCGCGAGGAGGGCTCCGTGAATGCGGAGGAACCTTTGAGCAGTTGGGCGAATCCGGAATCGACATGTCGCCGGGCGCGTTCACGCCGGAACTGGATGGCAGCACACTGGTCCTATCGAAGACGCTCGACGATGGCACCATTATCGAGCGGCGGACCTCACTCACGGCTGAGAGTGTCCGGTTCGAATCGAAGATCATGAACGGAAGCGACAAGTCGGCCACGTATCAGATCAAGATACGGCCCGAATGGGACATCGCCACGACATCCGGCGACCCGGCCGATGTGAGCGCCTACGTGAAGGACAAGGAGGAGCGTGTACCGTGCATCGAACGGTATCTGGACTCGCCCCAGCGTTGCGACGATTTCCTTCGCACGGTCACAGGAGGCGCGTTCGCCTTCTTCAACCACAAGGACAGCTTCGGCGTGCTCCAGACCTACGACCCGGAACAGTTTGAGCGGCCCCGGTTCTGGTGGAACAAGGGTCGGCATCAGGTGAATCTCGAACTGTTCACGCGACGCGAGGAAGTGCAGCCGGGCGGGGTCTATGAGTACGCCTTCGAGTGCCGGTTCCTGGACCGGCACGAGTAGGCCTATTCCGACGCGGCTTTCACCTCAGTCCTTGCCGTCTGTGCTTTGCCAGGAGCGTCGCAAGCTCCTCGGCAACGTCCGGATGGTCGGCGATGACGTTGTCCTGTTCGCCAACGTCGGTATCGAGGTTGTACAGCTCGGGTGAAGGCTTCTTCTTCCTTCTCGCGGGCACTTCGACATACTTCCACGGGCCCCTGCGGATGGCCAAGCCACGGGCCTGTTCGAGGATGGTCTGACTTCCCTTCGCGTCTTGACCCAGAAGCGCGTCCAAGTGGTCTCTGCTGTCGGCGGCCGAACCCGTTGGTATCTCCTGATTCAACATGCCGGCGAAAGAGGCCAGGAAGTCGACCTGGGTCACCAGTGCATCCGAAACACCGGGTTGAATCTCACCGGGCCAGCGAATGATGAGCGGCACCCGCGTGCCGCCTTCGTAGATCTGGTATTTCCCGCCGCGGTAGACGCTTGAGGCGTCATGGCCGCGGTCGACCTCGGCCGTCGAGGTTCTCACGGTCGTGCCGTCCTGATACCCATCATCGTAGACAGGGCCATTGTCGCTCGAAAAGATGACGATGGTGTTCTCGTCGAGGCCGCACGCCTGGATGGCCTTGAGGATCTCGCCTGCCGCCCAGTCCAGTTGCACCATGGCGTCGCCCCGATAGCCGAGTTCGCTCTTTCCATGAAACCGGGGATGGGGAACGCGCGGCACGTGGATGTCCTGGGAAGAGAAGAAAAGGAAGAAGGGTTGGTCGCGGTGTTCTTCGATGAAGCCTCGGGCCTTGTCCACGAAGACATCGGCCATGGTCTCATCATCCCACAGGGCTTGCTTGCCCCCTTTCATGTAGCCAATGCGGCCGATTCCGTTGATGACCGTGTTGTTGTGACCGTGGGAACTGGGATAGTAGGTCATGGCCTCGGGATTCACCTTGGCGTCCGGGTATGTCGTGCCGTCAGCATTGGCGTCCACGGGTTTCCCATAAGAGACGGATATGGGGTCGTCCGGATCCAGATTGATGACCCGGTCGTTCTCCGTGTAGACACAGGGCACGCGGTCGTTCGTCGCGGGCAGGAGGAAGGCGTAGTCAAAGCCGATCTCCCGAGGACCGGGCTTGATCTCGCCATTCCAGTCGATGTGGCCCGCCCCGAGTCCGAGGTGCCATTTGCCGACCACGCCGGTCATGTATCCCGCCCGTTGGAAGACGTCGCTCAAAGTGAACTGGTCCGGGTCGATGGCCATCTTCGCGTCACCGGGCAGAATCCCAGTGCCCTCTTTGCGGAACGCCATCTCGCCCGTGAGCATGGAGTAGCGAGAAGGGGTGCATGTGGCGGCCGCGCAATGGGCGTCGGTGAACCGCAGCCCCTCACTGGCCATGCGGTCGAGGTTTGGTGTGGGGATGAGATCCGCGCCATAGGCCCCCACGTCGCCATATCCCACGTCGTCGCCGTAGATGATGATCACGTTCGGCTTCCGCGTGGCCTCCCCAGCCCCGGCGCGGGAGCCCAGCAACAGGGTGGCCGCCGCGCCGCAGACGCCCGCGAGGAATTGCCTACGATTCACGAAAAACCTGGGACTTTCCCGTCTCCGCGCGCCTCGGGCTGTCCCCGCTTGGCCCAGTCGCCGCTCTTCCAATAACCGTAAGGGCCAGAGCCAGGCGCGCCCGCAGACGAGCGAC
>JAAEQP010000342.1 GCA_024231375.1 bacterium
AAATGCGCGTGCGCCATGTGTAACATCCTCAGCGCGGACATTCTCGCAGCAACCACAACAGGCCGGATTATAGCACATCGCCCGCTCCCGTCGGGCGCGTCATCGGCCCCATAAGCGTTCCGAATCCTCTATGTGCCGTTGAGCCCTACATCACCGCCTCGCCTTCCACAAACTCGTGCAGCCGGTCGAAGATGGAACGGTCGTAGTCATCCCGCTCTGCCACATCCAGCACGTCATGCAGCTTGTTGAGTTCCTTCACGAGTTGGGGCAAACGCGCGTCCTCGTTCACCAACAGGTACATGCGGCTCATCTCCCCATCGCCAATGGGTCCGCACAGGATGCCCTCGATGTTGAACGCGCGCCGCGCGAAGAGACCGGTGATGTGCGACATCACACCCGGATGGTTGTTGACCCGTAGCTCGACAACTGGTTTACGCATGTGCCAATCCTCCTCCAATCATTTCGTGGTTCGCGCCGCCAGGGGGAACCATGGGAAACACATTCTCAGCATAGTGAATGGGCACGTTGACCACCCACGGCCCAGGCGTCGTCAACGAGCCCTGCAACGCCGCCATCGGGTCCGCCTCGTCTTCCAGATCGATCCCGCGAACACCAAACGCCTGCGCCACGGCCGCGAAATCCGGTGTAGCGTGAAACTTCGAGGCGTGGTACCGCTCGCCGTAGAACAACTCCTGTTGCTG
>JAAEQP010000343.1 GCA_024231375.1 bacterium
GAGAAAGCGAACCGCGACACGCTGGCTGGGGGGCTCGCTGCTTCTCCTCGTCATGGTGGCGATCCCATTTGGCAGTATTCAGGCGGCTGCGTCTTCTTTCGGCCCAGAGGCGACCTCCCCCGAGAAGCAGAATACCCTCGAGATCGTCGTGGGGAACGTAAGTGGGGCGCCGGGGACGCAGGTCACCGTGCCTGTCACGTTGGCCACTAACAGCACCCAACCAGCCTCCGTCAACTTCGCGCTGATATACGACCCCGCAAAGATCGAGTTTGTGAGTCTTCAGCAAGGGCCCATCGTAAACGCCGCCGGCAAGGCTATCTACTACAATCTTGTGTCCGCCGGGGAACTGCGAATCCTCATTCACGGCGGCATCTCCGTTCTGGAAGACGGGCTTCTGGCGGACGTGACCTTGGCCGTCGGTTCCACGGTGCCGAACCAAGACACCATCGGCGTGGCGGGAGACGGAACCGAGAACGCGGCGACCCCAAGCGCGACGCGTATTCCGGCCAGTGTCCTTGCCGGTTCCGTATCGGTCGATGTCTCCGTTGTCTATTCCCTGACCACGTCTCTGCAAGGACTTGGATACGTCTCGCTCATTCCCGCGGGGGGGCAATACGAGGCAGACGCCGTCGTCGTTGCCATCGCGATTCCGGAAGTGGGCTGGAAGTTCGACCACTGGGAGGGGGACGCGTCGGGCTCGAGCCCACTGGCTCAACTGGTGATGGACGCAAACAAGAGCGTCACGGCGGTTTTCGTTCGGACGTTCGCACTGACCACGGCAGTCCAAGGGAGCGGTTCCGTCGAGCCGGAGGCCGGCAGGTATACGTATGCCGACGAGACTCAGGTGCAGGTATCGGCCACACCCGACGAAGGGTGGATCTTTGACCACTGGGAGGGCGCCTTGGCCGGCTCCCAGAATCCGGCCACCGTGGTAATGGATGCGAACAAGAGTGTCACGGCGGTGTTCGTGGAAGAACCGCCCATGATGTACACGCTGACAACGGCCGTCCGCGGAGGAGGCACGATAGAACCGAGCGCGGGGGCGCATTCCTACGAAGAGGGCGCGCAAGTGAATGTCTCGGCGACGCCGGAGGAGGGGCACCGGTTCAACCATTGGGAAGGCGCGCTGTCGGGTTCGCAGAACCCAGCCTCGCTGCTCATGGACGCCGACAAGACGGTGACGGCGGTGTTCCTGGAGACGCCGCAGGAGGACGTAAACGGCGACTTCTCTCTTGACGCCGTGGACATCCAACTCGTCATCAACGGCGTTCTCGGCCTGAGCGGCGATCACAATTGCGACGTGAACGGCGACGGCTCGGTGGACGCCATCGACATCCAGTTGGTCATCAAC
>JAAEQP010000344.1 GCA_024231375.1 bacterium
ACCACCGAGTTCAATCCGAAGATGGGACCCCTGGCCGAGTATCTCCCCGATGCGCGCGTGAAGGAGTGCCCTGTGTTCACCGAGATGCGCAAGCTCGGCGATGTTCCCAACGCCTTCGAATCCGGCACCGGCGGCTACGGTTACAATGGCGCCTACATCGGCGGCACGAGCTACATGAACGATTGGATGGAGGCGCCGAAACACACCACGCGCGATGTGCGCGTGTTCGTGCCGTCCCAAACCATCATGTTCGCCGACTCGGCGCTGGCCCAAGACGGATACATCATCGAATACGGGATGCTCGAACCACCTCACTTCGCCACGCCTGACAATCCCACCGGCAACGTGGCCTGGGGATACTCCAACCCCAGCCTCCATTTTCGGCACAACGGCCGTGTCAACGTGGTGTGGTGCGACGGACACATCTCCAGCGAGAAATGGACCTGGGCGCCCGAAGAGAACATCTACGGCGGCAAGAACCGCCACTGGGCCCTGGGCTGGTTCGGGCCCAAAGACAACCGCCATTTCGACAACGGGCCCAAAGACGCTTACAGCACTTCCGAATAGGTTGCGGCGCGGCCCTCCCCTAGAACTCCGTAATCACCACCGGCGCATCCACCGGTATCAAGTCATAGGCCACGATCACATCGTCGTTGAGCAACCGGATGCATCCGTGCGACGCAGGCGTGCCGATGAGGTTTTCGCCGTTCGTGCCGTGGATGTAGATGTACCGGTGATACGAATCAACCCTGCCGCCTTTGTTCAGTTCCGGTTCCTCGCCCGCCAACCACAGGATGCGCGTTAGGACCATGTCCTTGTCCGACACTTGGCCCGGCTGCCAGCATTCCTTGGTAGCGGCGCGCGACTCGAACACCTGTCCCAAAGGTGCGCCATCGCCGATCTTCTCGGCCACGGAATGCCACCCCAACGGTGTCTGGTTGCTGTCCTTCTTCGACCCCGTACCGGCCGATGCGGTGGAACACGGCGCCTGCCACAACACACGGCCGTCCTCGACAACGCGCAGCATCTGCTCTGCTACCGACACCCACACGGCCCGTCCGCCGTCCACACGGTGGTGCCAGCCTGCGTTGTCGAGGCGTTGGTGCTGCTCCCGGCCCAACGGGATTCCCATACTCGTCTGGACTACCACGTCCACGCCGTCGGCAACGTCGGCTACAACTTCCACACCCGGAGGCGCTGAGACGATGAACCCCTTTCCGCGTTCGTACACGATGCCAAGCGAACCCCGTTGAATCGGCATCTCGTACGCGAAGTGATCCAGCGACTCAGGCACCCGCGGCGTGAATCCCACCTTGCTCCAGCCCGGCGCGGCGGGCATCAGACCGAACACGTGTTCCGCGACGAGGTAGATGGGGCCGCTGCTCCACGGATGGCACCAACTGGTGTTCCATTTCTGCTCGGGACCCCATGCCTCCATGCACGTGGTCGCCCCGGCTTTGAGCATCTCGTGCCACGAGTGTTCGTCTTTCGATGTAATGAGGTCGTAGGCCAAGGCCGGGTCGCCGCCCTGGTAGCAGGCCTGGATGATGAAGGGCGCGATGTATACGCCGCAACTCAAGCGTTTCTCGCGAATCAGGTCCATGATGGCGGGCACGCTCTGTTCGGGCGCCAGTCCGAACGCCAAGGGTAACGCGTTGGCGTGGAGGGAACTGTGTTTCGATCCCGGTGCATCCACGAAGAGCCCCGTCTCGGCACTCAGCAAGCGATCTGCGTACGCTGCCTTCACGTGCTCGGCCTTGGTCCGGTACGCGCTGGCATCGCGGCCCAAGTCGTCCAGCAGGTCCGCCGCGGTACACAGCGACGCGTAGTAGAAGGCGTTCAGCACCGCGTTCTCGCGGGTTTTGGCATAGTCGTAGTCGTATCCGTCGCGCAGGTTGTCCGGCCAGTCCACCAACACCCACTTCTCGGTCATGTTGGTGAGCAGCCCCGCCTCGCTCTCGAACCTCGCGAAGTACCCGAAGAGTTCGTCGAAGGCCGCGTCCACCATGGATTCCGTGAATGCCCGGTCGCCCGTGTACCAGTAGTAATTGCGCAGCACCATGGGCCATTGCAGCGAGTATTCGGCGATCTCCTGCATGAAACTGCCGGGCGCCACCGCCATGATGCCCGGACAAATCCGCTGCGACCGCTCGAAGTTCGCCAGGGCTTTCTTCGTCATTGTTCGGTCGGCCGTTAGCGTCATATGGGAATGCCCCGTGATAAGCGCGTCGCCGAGATACTGGCCCTTTTCGCGGGAGGGACAGTCCAGAAATCCGCCCTGCGCGCCCCAGCGCACGCCGTTCTTGCACATCTCCCAGATGCCGGTCAGCACCGGGTCCGACGCGGTCAGGGCGCTGGCGTCTCCGTTGAAGGGATGGTGCCGAACATCAACCCAGACTTCGGGTTCGGCGGGCGCATTCAGCACTTCCATGTACCGGAATGCGCGGTAGTCATAGAACTCCACCGTCTCGTCGCGGCCGGAGAGTATGGGCGATTCCTTGTACTCGCAGTTGGCGCGCATTTCCCACCGAACCGTGTCCGGGGCTTCCAACTCTTCGCCGTGTCGCACCTCGATCGCATGACCCTCGGGTCCCTTCACGCGGACGCGCGTGTGCCCCACGACCTCCGTTCCGAAATCGTAGAAGTAGTGGCCGTCGCCTTTCTTCTTGACCACCACCGGGTCCATGCGTGCGATCTCGAGGGCGGGCGTTATCTGCAATTCGAAGGTATGATCCTGTCGTCCCTTAGCGGGTTTCAACCACTTCGAGTCGTCAAACCCGGCACTCTGCCATTCCACGAGGATCTTGCGCATGTCGATGTCTTCACCGAACTGCGTCTTGTACCCAATGGTGCGGTCGGCAGGGAAGGCGTCCAGTTGGAAGCACCGCCACCCGGCGTTGGTGACGAATCGCTCAGTCTTCCCCTTCGGGTACGTGACCTCCAACGCCAGCATGAATCCCGCGCGACCATCGGCGCTGTTCCAGACGCGGTTGATCAGCCCCTGATAGTAGGCGTGGGCCGCGAGGCAGTTCGTGCCTTTCGTGAGGAATGGTGCGAGGTCCACCTGGAAGTAGGGGTACACGAACGGATATCCCGCTTCGGGTCCTTGCGACACGAACGCGCCGTTCACATACAGCTTGGCATAGTCGTCGGCCGTCATGTAAGCCACCGCGCGCACGGGCTGTTTCTCGAGTTTGATCTCCGTCCGAAAGAGTGTGTGGACGTTGCGGATGCGGCACGGCCTCGGCGCGCTCTTCTTGTCCTTTTCTTTGTGGTAGACGTCCACCGGCTCCACATTCTCGAACCGAGGGTCCTGGAGCCACTGCGCACCGTCAAACACATCCATCTCCAAGGGCGCCGCCATCGCCGACACGCCGATCAATGCCACCCAAACGAGTTCCAATGCTCCGCACTCCTTTCGCGTATTCTCTGTCTGTTATCAATGCCATCTTCCGCATAGTGCGGCTATTCCTTCGCCAACTTCCGAAGGCGACGCTCAGGCAACTCGCCCCAGTAGATGCGCACATCGTCCATCAGTCCACGCCAGTTCGGCGCCTTGCTGTAATCGCCCGCCGGCGTGCCCACATCTGCCCCGATGGTCAGGCCTTCGTTCGGCCTCACGGGCACGAAATCGAAGGGATCGGCCGTCGCGACCCGCTCGCCGTTCACATACAACGCCAACCCCGCTTGTTCCGTCAGCACTGCCGCCACATGGACCCACTCGGCCGTTCTGAGCCGTGAGGGGCCCCGCACCATGCTGCCGTCGCCATGTACGCGTATGGTGAAATACGGAACGCCGTCGTGCAGGTACAAACTGAACCCCTGCGTTTGGCCGCCGTGCGACATGATCACGCCGTTCGCCGCGTCAGGACGGACCCATGCAGTCACGGTGAACGGTTTCTCGGACGGATCGGGTTCGCCGCCGGGTTGCATGTGAATACAGGCGTTTCCATCGAAGGCGCCGGCGCTCCCTGTTCGTCCCGCCGCCGGTTTGAGGCCGTTGCACACGCCGTCATGGCCCTTGCCCGAGCGGTCGATCACCGTGCCGTCAGTCATCCCCTCAAAATCGTAGTGCAAGGCCAGTTCAATGGGCACACGAACTCGATGCACCGTGTGCGCTTGGGGCATCGTGAATTCGGTATCCTTCTTCAGACGCTCCAACTCGTTCCGCAGAGCCGCCCGTTTGGCGGCACGCGTTTCGTCGTGCGCGAGATTCGCCAGTTCGTGCGGGTCTGCTTGAAGGTCGTACATCTCGTCCGAATCGTCGCCGTATTCGGGGTAGTGAACCAGTTTCCAATCTGGCGTGCGCACACCCACCATGGTCGGCAACCCCGGCAGCCAGCCTTCCTGGAAATACTCGTAGAGGAACGACTCGCGCCAACGCGTGGCGTTGCCCTTCAACAGTGGCAGCAGCGACTCGCCCTGCATCGTCTTCGGTGCGCGCACGCCCGCCACGTCCAACAGCGTTGGCGCCACATCGATGTTCAATGCCATCGGTTTCACCACGGCGCCCGGACGCGCGAGTGGGGGATAGCGCACCAGGATCGGGATGCGAAGCGACTCCTCATACATCAGCCGTTTGTCGCCCCGGCCATGTTCGCCCAGGAAGAAGCCGTTGTCGCTGCTGAACACCACGCACGTGTTGTCCAACTCGCCTGATGCCTCCAACGCATCGAGTACACGCCCAAGGCTCTCGTCCACGGCCAGCAGCGCCCGAAGGTACTTCATATGGTGCCCAGCGGCGGGTTGCCATTGCCCCGGGGTCAGCGCCTCGGGTACCGGTTTCCCCTCGCTTTCTGCCCATTGTCCGCGGCGTGCCCCATACTTCTTGGCCCGGCGCATCCATTCCGGCTTGCCGCTGAGGTCATCGCGGAAGTTTGGGGGCTCGTCCATCTGCGCATCCGGGAACGCGTCGGCATGCCGCGGCGCGGGCGTGAACGGTCCATGCACCGCCTTGTGCCACAGAAGCAGGCAGAAGGGCTTGTCGCGCGGCTGGTCCAACCACCGCAGCGCGTAGTCCGTCAAGATGTCGGTCATGTAGCCTTCCGCCGTGAACTCGCGTCCGTTCTCGTTCAACGGTGGATTCTTGTACTGGCCCTGGCCCCGGAAACTTAGCCAGTAATCGAACCCCGGCCTCGGTTCCGCCGTGGGCTTCATGTGCCACTTGCCGACAAAGGCGGTCTCGTACCCCGCCCCTTGCAGCGCTCGTGGGAATGTTTTCAGCGCAGGGTCCGGGTCCAGCTTCTCGTTTGTACGTACCCCGTGCGTATGGGCATAGCACCCCGTCAGGAAACTCGCCCGGCTCGGTGAGCAGAGACTCGTCGTCACGAACGCGTTGGCAAACTGGGCGCCTTCCCGCGCCAATCGGTCCATGTTGGGCGTCTTGAGAAACGGAAACCGACCCGAGAACCCCAGCGCGTTCCATGCTTGGTCGTCAATCAGCGCGAACACCATGTTTGGGCGCTGTTTCGCTGCGTCCGGGGACGTGGCGCATCCGACGGCCGCCGCCACAGACAGCCCCATCGTGCGCAGTACATCTCGTCGACTCAACCGTGTCGTCATGGCACATTCCCCTTCGGCGCATGCCCGGCGTTGACACCGTTCTGTCATCATACCGCGCGCCTGACTCGGGAGCAATGTGAATTGACATGTGAATTGACGCAGCAAGACTCATTCAGGCCATCGTGATGAAGACCGGCAAAGTGTTCTAGACGAGGTCCGAGTTTGGTGCGGCATCACGATGCCGCTTTTCCCGCCCGCATCACGATGCGGGCCACGTCATATGATGGGGGCCGCATCAAACGATACGGGCTCTCCGAACAACCGCAGAGGGGGCATCGTGATGCCCCCAAGCCAAAGCGGCATCGTGATGCCGCAGTCCAAATGGCCCCAAA
>JAAEQP010000345.1 GCA_024231375.1 bacterium
GGCTATGCCGACCTCGGCTGCTACGGGTCCAAGGCCCTGGAAACCCCGCGCATCGACAGAATGGCGGCCGAGGGCATGCGGTTCACCGACGCCTATTCCGGGTGTACGGTCTGCGCGCCGGCACGTAGCACGTTGATGACAGGCAAGCACATGGGCCACGCGGTGCTTCGCGGCAACACGGGCGGCATCTCCATGCCTGCCTCGGAAACGACGGTCGCGGAAGTCCTCAAGACACAGGGCTACGCCACCGGCGGTTTCGGCAAGTGGGGATTGGGCGACATCAATACGGAAGGCGTGCCCGAGAAGAACGGGTTCGACTTGTTCTACGGCTACTACCACCAAATCCATGCCCATTACTACTACCCCGGGTACCTTATCCGCAACGGCAGGAAGGAAACCCTGCCCGGCAACGCCAACGGCAAGCGGAAGGACTACTCCCACTATCTCATCTTCGAAGAGGCAAAGCGCTTCATCCGCGAGAACCGCGACACCCCCTTCTTCTGCTATTGCCCGTGGACACCACCCCACGGACGCTACGAGATCCCCGAGGACGAGCCGGCGTGGCTCAAGTACAAGGACAAGAAGGGATGGGGCAAGAACGCCAAGGTCGCGGCGGCCATGGACGAAATGCTCGACCGCCACGTGGGCGAAGTGCTGGACCTGTTGAAGGAACTCGACATCGACGATAACACCATCGTCTTCTTCTGTTCCGACAACGGCGCGTCGGAGCGCTTCGAGGGAGAACTGGACTCATGCGGCCCCTTGCGCGGACGCAAGCGCGCCATGTCTGAAGGCGGCATCCGAGTGCCCATGATTGCGCGATGGCCCGGCCGGGTTCAGGCGGGCAGCGTGAGCGACTTGCCGTGGTACTTCCCGGACGTCATGCCCACCTTTGCAGAATTGGCGGGCGCGGACACCCCGGACGAGATTGACGGCGTATCCGTCGCGCCCACGCTGCTGGGTCAAGGCGATCAGCAGAAACACGAATGTCTGTACTGGGAATGGCCGTCATACAACTGGCGCAAGAAGGAATACA
>JAAEQP010000346.1 GCA_024231375.1 bacterium
CTGAGACTCATAATAAAGTTCAAGACACTTTTCTCCATTACATGCATACAAAACACGGGGCGGTTTGGGATTACCATGGGAGACCGTTCCTTCCCCTGTACCAGACCCATTGTCACTATCTCTATTCGTAGATGCATTCCCATTATTTCCCCCATTTCCGCCTCCCAACCCCGCAATCTCATTCCCCACCGCATTCCCAGCATAACTCCCCCAGTACGAAGCCGAGGATGAAAGCAGGATTTCATCCCAGTTGTCTTGAGTCAAGCCTCCGGTCGCGGCGGATGTTGCGAAGGTCATTACCGTGCTGGCGGCGTATCCGGCCATCGCTTTTCCGGCTGCTTGCACGCCCGCTTGAGTACAAGCATATCCAACTCCAACGCTGGCATATCCGCTCGCCGCGGACGTGGAAAAATTAATCGCGCTCGCTTTGTGGAAATCCGCTGAATATGCTGCCTCCGCGCCGCCGTGGTATAGCATCTCCAATTGCGAGAACATCGTCGACGCGCCGGCTCCGGCGAGCGGCCCGCCATAATATCCCGCGAGCGCAATGGAAGATCCTTTTACGCTTCCCCAAATAATAGCCAGTGGATTTCCATTACTGGAGATGCCCTCCTGAATTGCACCGATAATGCCACCTACGACTGCAGCTACAATCGCACCCACATCCCAATTGCCATCCGGATCGATATAAATATATGGACTCGACCGTCCATACCGATAGTAATTCGAAATCCCTCCCCCATGCACCACCGGCGGGTCCGGGCTCAACCACCTTCCCAAGTACGCCGAATAGTACCTGGCGCCGAAGTAGAAAAGGCCCACGGCCTCGTCTTCTTCTTTGCCGGTGAAACCGTAGGGTTCTTCGGCGTTGTCGTATTTGACTTCTTCGTTCTTCCAATGGGACTCGTCCGCACCGTAAGCGTAGTTGGTCTTCCATTCAACAAGGTCTCCGGTGTCGTAGTCGATCACCGCGCTGGTCGAGCCCAGGTGATTGGAGAAGCTGAGGAACTTCTTTTCGGCGCCGAAGGTCGAGCCGTCGTGCTCCCATTCTACGCGGAGCCCCGAGGAGTAGACTACCTTGCGCGAGTCGACGATGTTGTCGAACGTGCCCCAGGTGGGGCCGGCGTAGGTCCGACCGATCGGCGCCGGGTTGCCCGAGTCGGCGGGATCGGTGAGCTGTACTCCCCGTCGCTCGTACCCGCCGGAGATGTAGAGGTCCTGGCGGATGGACGTCATGTCGGACGGATCCTGTTTTTCGCGGATCACCCGGCCGCCTGCCGCGTCGTAGCGATAGGACATGGTGATCTCGTGGGTGCCGTCCACGCGCTTCTCGGCGCCGGCGAGCTGGCCGAGGGCGTTCCAGAAGTAGTTGTACTCTTTGGTGTGGGCCTCCACGTCCGGATCGGATGGGCTGCCATCGCCGGTGTGGCCGGGGCAGATCGCCGCGCTGACGCCTTTGTCCGTGGCAAGGCCGTCGTAGGCGCAGGTCGTGCATCCCGTGCGCACGGTCTGCTTGATCATCCTGCCACCCGCGTCGTACTCCACCCATGCGCACGTTCCCGGGCCGGCGCCGGACTGGTTTGTGTTTCCCGCGAAGTAAAGCGCGTCAGGGATATAGCATCCCGTGGGCAACCCGTTGTTGTCGTAGAGGTGATCCATACAGGATGTGTTGCCGCCGAGCTGGTTGAGCTGGAAGCCGTTCTGGATCACATCGCCGAGGGCGCGGCCCAAGTTCTTGGGCTCGGTGTAGCCGCCCGGGTCGGTCTCGGTCCATTCGATCATCGAGCCTTGCGCGTCGAACTTCCAGTCGAGCGAGCGCACGCGGTGATGGGTCACGGTAAGGTCCTTGTCCAGCAGGCTATCGTCGCCGCTGGTCGTGACGTATTGACGGTCCTCGCTTGTGAGTTGGTAAAGGGTATCGTAGCCCATCTTGGCGTCGGACGGCGAGGCGCCCACGGGCCAGCCGCTGGCCGTGTTCGCCCCGGCCACATCGCCGGCGTTCCACTGGGAATCGGGCGGCCCGGCCAAGCTCGAATCGAACGTCGCCGGGAACGCGGCCTGGTGAGAGCCGATGCGATGCTGGGCGAACGCGGTCGGATGGGACGCGTGGAGACCGAGGTTGGATGAGGAGCCCGCCCCCCTGCCTCGCCAGTCGGCGATGCCGGTGAGCTTGCCGGTCTTGTCGTATTCGTATCCAAACGACATCAAGGTGACCCGCGTGTTCGTGTCGTTGCCGAAGCGGTCCTGCTGCTGCACTACCGTGGCCATGGCCTGGTGGGTCACCGGGTTGTAGCCGCTCCACGACATGGTCTCGCCGTGGTCGCCGTACTGCACCAGCTCGGTCTGGCCCTGGAAGTTGGAGCGGGTCTTCACGACGATCCGGTTGCCTTCCCAGAAGCTGCTCTTGAATGTGCCGTCGGTGTAGTAGGTAGCCGTGGATTGATTGCCGTCCGGATCGGTGGCCGCGAGAAGCTCGCCCGCGCCGTTGACCTCGGTCTGGAAAAAGTAGAGGCGTTCGTCCGGATAGACCATCCTCCAGGTGTTTGACTTGGTGCCGAAGTTGGCCGCGGTCACGGCGATGCCGGCGCGGTCCTTGACCGCCACGAGGCTGCCCAGGGTAGTGGCCCAGGCCGGGTAGCCATTCCACTCGGGGTTGGTGTCCAGTCCGAGGGCCGACTCCACGTCGGAGTCGAACACATCGTAGTAGTAGGCCGCCTCGAGCTCACCGCCGGCATACTCCGAGGTGAGCCTTCCGGCCCTGTCGTAGAAATACTCGGACACATCGCCGGTGGGGCTGATCGTGCGAATGAGCTGACCGATATCATCGTACTCGTAACGCCACTCGCCGAAGTTCACGTCCAGGTTGCGGCGCACGCGGCCCAGGGAATCGTGGAGCACGCGTCGCGAGACGCGGACGCCGTCCTCTTCCTTGCTGGTGACCACGGACGAGTCGCCGAACTTCACCGTGTACTTGCGCTCGGTGATGCCGCCGCTGACTCCCTCTTTGTGCCTGGTGATCATCTCCACGGTGCGGCCGAGACCGTCCACCCGCTGGGAGGAGTAGGTCTGGTAGTCGTCGCGCGTCGAATCGAGATCGAATTCATCCCACGAGTTGCCGCGGTCGACGCCGTATTCGGCCATGGATCGGACTTCGGAACAGACACCCTCGGCGTCCAGGAACGGGGCATAGCCGATCGCGACCCGGCCATACGCGTCGAACTCCCGGCGCGTACAATTCCATCCGCCGCAGGGATTCTCCCCGGCCAGGGCGGCCTGGCTCGCGTTCTGGGTCGCGATCAGCTCGGCGGCGTCGACGGGTGGAGTCGAGATAGGCAGACCCTCGCACGAGCTCACGGCGATCCCCTTGGCGTTCAGCTCGGCGGTGCCGCTCACCAGCCACGGATAAGCCGGTGTGTCGCCGTCCTCGGTCACGTGAGTGTCGCCGCGGACTACGGATGCGTAGCCCCGGCCCATGGCGTCGAGCCAGGTGTACATGTACTCCCAGCGGTCCTCGCCGCAGATGCTCTGGGAGGTGTTGATCCACGTCTCGAGCATCGACATGGGATGGCTCTCGTTGCCGTAGTGGTAGAAGACCTCTTTTGTCGTAACCGGCCCGCTGCCCGAGCAGGACGGGTCCGATTGGAAGTCCGGGTTCCACGCTTTGGCGCGGAGGAACCTGCCGAGCGCGTCGTACTCCACGATGCCGTAGGTGCCGTCCGGGCTGACCATCTTGGTGATCTGAGTGAAGCCCGCGTCCCACTCGGCGTTGAACACGTACTCGGTGATCTTGCCGTCGGCGACATGCGCGATTTCCTGACGGATGAACGCCGAGTAGTGCTCGTCGCCCATGTTGTCGGTATAGACATTCTCGGTGTGGCGCAGGCAATCGGAATCGTCCCCGCCGACCGGGCACCCCGCGCGGGTCACCAGCACCTGGCCGTAGTCGTTGTAGGTCTTGCGCACGGCCACGAAGGTCTTCTCGTCGGACTCGTCCCAATCGCGATACGTGGTCCGGGTCTCTATGAGCTCGCCCCAATCGTTGTAGTACTTGTTCAAGATGTTGCACGGCTTGGAGTCGGTACAGGTGCTGTCGCAGGAGCCGGCCGCGGGATCCTCGGGCGAAGGTCCGACCATGTGGGAAGCCGTGGCCGTGTGCAGCCAGGTGGCCGGGTCGAACGTCGTGGTGTAGTGCGCGGAGTACTGATCGCAGTTGGCGTGGGCGTAGAGATCGTCGCCCGAGTAGCGATGAAACCCACCGTAGTGCGACTCCGTTGGATATCCGTGATCATTGGTCACCGTATTCGCCACCACCCGGTGAAACTGCCCTATTGGCGCGACGGTGAGATAGGTATTGTCGATGCTCGAGATCGGAAGATCCGTTCCGTTGATGTTGACGGCGGCATAGGTCTCGGACGCACCGCCCCCTTGGGCGGCGTTTGGGTCGTACTTGTAGACCCGGCCCTGATTGGGAATGATGAAGGTCACGCTCCGATCGTCGTTGGGATCGTTGCTCTCAAACAGCTCGCGCACCTCGATTTCGCTGGCCGTGGCCGAGACGACCTTGCCGGTGCAGGGCGAGTAGACATCGGACATAATCGATGCGCCGGTCAATCCGAGCAGCGGGTTGTCCCGGTGCTGCTGCTCGTCGCAGGCCTTGGAAGTGGGACCCCAATCAGAGGGCCAGTCTTCGTTTACCGGCGGCTCCATGCACTCGGGCCGCACGCCGCGGTGGAACCAATTCCTTGCCACGATGGGCGCCTCGCCGCGTTTGATCGAGTCGGCCGAGCACAGGGCCGCGTCCATTTCGCCGTCGCCGTTTGCGTCGCGTTCGCGGTCCCAGGCCTCGGCGTAGCCAAAGCCTTTGAACTCGGCCTCGTGGCCGTCGTAGAAGGGATCGCGGTAGACGTACTCCTGGGTGTACTCGCCCCGCGCCCCCCCCACTACGTCGAGATTGTCTGTCGTCGTCACCTTGCGCACCACGGTCATCGGCATCGGCGCCACCGTGGACCAGGCGTTGCCCTGCTCTTGGGCGTCGACCATGAGCTCGGTTGTTGTGGCGTAATCGATAGTCGTCGTGCCGCCCAGGCCGTTGTCCACGCGCTCGAGCAGACCGGCCGGGAGACCGCCGTTGCCTTCGAGCTCCCGGTAGTAGCCCGCGAGATCGATGTACTTGTATCCGCCCGCATCGGCCCACACCAGATCGACCGTGCCCGAGCCGTTCAGGTCGGCGAGCCGCACCTTGGCGTAGAATCCTGAGTTGGTGGCCGGTGTGTCCTCGATGATGTGGCGCTCGGTGAACGAATTGTCGCCCCGGTTGAGCCAGATGTCTACCGCGTCGAAGCGGATTTGAATCAGATCGGCCAGCCCGTCGCCGTTCACGTCGGCCAGGGACACGCCCTCGTTGTCCGGGTTGGAGAAGTGGGGCGAGCCGTCCATCTCGATGTCGATGCGGTCGACGTATTCGCCCGCCGCGCAGTCTTCGTCGCTGTCGCCCCATTGACCGTAGCCGCGGTTGGGCCAGTAGGCCAACGAGCCGGACTTCAAGTCGACGATGTCCTGGAGACCGTCGCCGTTCATGTCGCCGAACTGGAGGTTGCCGTTGTGAAACTGCATCATGCCGCCGCGGAGCAGGATGCAGGAGTCTATAGATTCGCCCGGCACGGGCCGGCCGTCCTCGTCCAGCCGACCGAATTGACCCTCGGTGTCGGGGAACGCCGAGAGGTTGAGGAAGTGCTGCATGCGC
>JAAEQP010000347.1 GCA_024231375.1 bacterium
ATCGCTCGCTCCGTCCGTCAGTGTGACCGCCCATCCCAGATCGGAAACCGCGGAGAGGTCGAACGTCCGCGAAGAAGCGTCCAGGTTGTGCAGGGTGAATTCGATGGCAACCGTAGCATCGGCCACCGTCAGCTGGTCCGCGGGTGCCAGCACCTGCACCGCTGTCGGGTCGGTCCAGACCTCGTACGCCTCGATGACCCAGGTGTCCCCATTCGCCAGCGTCGCCCGGTCCCACTCCAGCTGGTACCCGGCATCGACGTAGTTCGCGTCCGCCGTATCGTCAAGGCGCCCCGTCATGCCCGCCTGCTCGGTTCCCGTCCAGAAGCCGCCGCCGAAGTAGTGGTCCGCCGGGGTGGCAGGAGCACCGTAGAAGCCCATGACGCCGCAGTTGCTGAAATTGGAGTTGTTCACGTAGATCATGTTCTGCGTGGGATTCCACCAGCTTCGAGCGCTGTCATCACCACCGAAGTACGTATCGCCGCCGTGGAAGAAACGCAGGTCCGAGAGCGTACCGCCGGATGCGTTGGTGAGCTCCCAGTGACGCTTGTAGTAGTAGTCGCCGTTGGTGTAGGTGATGACCTGCCGGAGTTCGGCATCGGTTCCCAGCCCAAACACGGTCTCTACTTCCCAGCTGCCGTTCTTGGAGTGGCTCACCTCCGTGAGCGGCGCGCCCCCCCAGTAGTAGTCGCTGTGGTAGTGGTCCGCCGTCGACGTGCCGTTGAGCCACACATTGGTGCCCCAGCAAGCCTCAGCGAAGTACTGCATGGTGATTCCGTTGGGCTGACAGACCCACACGGCCATCGCGCCCTTGGAACCTACGCCGATGACAAGCGGATCACCCTCGATGATGTGCCACGTCTGGCCGGGGTCGAGGTCGGTCCCATAGTTCACA
>JAAEQP010000348.1 GCA_024231375.1 bacterium
AAATGCGCCGCGCCGACTGGATCAACCGTAAGTACATGGGGAAGGAAGAGCTGCAGCCGCAGCACCATACGTTCGAAAACGGCCTGGAGTTCCTGCGCACCAATCACGAGGAGGACAATTGGTTCCTCCATCTCGAAACCTTTGACCCCCACGAGCCGTACTTCACGCAGCAGCAGTACAAGGACCTCTACCCTCACGACTACGACGGCCCTCATTTCGATTGGCCCGACTACGGCAAGGTGACGGAGACGCCGGAGCAGGTGGAGCACTGCCGAAAGGAAAGCGCCGCCCTCCACAGCATGTGCGACGCCTACCTGGGCAAGGTGCTGGACCTCATGGACGAGCTGGACCTGTGGAAGGACACCATGCTCATCGTCAACACCGACCACGGGTTCCTCCTCGGCGAGCACGACCTGTGGGCGAAGTGCGCCATGCCGTTCTTCCAGGAAGTGGCGCACACGCCGTTGTTCATCTGGGATCCGCGGTGCGGTCGGCAGGGCGAACGGTGCCCGTGTCTTGTCCAGACCATCGACCTCCCCGCCACCTTGCTGGAGTACTTCGACATGGCCCTGCCGCCCGATATGCAGGGCGTTCCCCTACGCGAGACCATCGCGGCGGACGC
>JAAEQP010000349.1 GCA_024231375.1 bacterium
AGGCTGATAGCAGATAGCCAGAAGCTCCGAAGGAGATTCTAAATGCGGGTATATGATTACCTGTTGACGGGGGTTGTGGTAGCGTTTGCCGCGTGCCTGCCTGTGGCGCCCGCGGGTGCGCAGCTGGTTCCAGTCGTTGTCGTGGACCCGGTGCCAGACCTCAGCAATCAGCAGTTCGATGACCTTGAGGCTGCGGTAGACCATGCCAAGACCCTCAGTCAGGCGAACCCTGGCGAGAAGATCACGGTACTCGTGAATGAAGGCACCTGGTCCGTCAGCAGCCCAATAGGTCTGGGATTGGACACTTACGTCGAGATCGTCGGTCGTGGCACAACATCAATCAACGGCCTCCGTATCGATGGGCCCTCGAAGGTCGTCATTGTCGGTCCCGGGCCATCGGGTCATGTATTCGACATCACGTCTCCCGAGTACCCGGTGCTCATCAAGGGGGTAACGATCCAGGGCGGCGACGTTGGCGTCCGAGCGACCGACACCGCAACAGGCACGCAGCCGGTCATTCTCAACCGGTGCTATGTCCGGGGCAACGGGGCCAGCGGCGTCGAGTGCGCCACCAACGCCAAGTTCTTGATCGCCAACTGCATTTTTCGGGACAACGGCGGCGACGGCGTACGTCTCATTGACGATTCCTATGCGGCGGTTCAGTTCTGCACCATCTTCGGCCACGCCAGCGGCGCGGGTGTGTCTACCCAGGACTCCTCGTCCTGCGACGTGCGCAATTGCCTCGTCTTCGATAACGCGACCGGACTGCAGGAAACGGCTGGCACGGTGAACTGGGCCTACAACAACGTCGGCGGCAATATTACCAACCTGGACAGTGTGGGTGCAGGGGCCGCCAACCAGAGTATCGACCCGCTGCTCATCGCCAACTCCTACCTGATCGAAGAGGACCCGCCGGCAGACAGAGGAAGGGGCAAGCTGCGCCAGTATGAGGACGCCGGCAACCGGCTCATCGGAAGAGCCGACCCTAATTTCCTCACATGGACCAGTGCTGTCCTGCCCGATGTGGCAATGGCCGACTACCTGTTTGTTGACATCGAGGGGGACAAGCGTCCCGGCCGCACTACATTAATAGAACTCGCGGAGACTCCCGATATTGGGGTGGACGAAGAGCTCGCAGGCGCTCCTGACATCAGTTGGCAGTATGTCGAGGTGAGACCGCCAGACCCCGACGCCTACATCCTTGAGGACCCGCTGGATCCTGAGACGCCCCGTTTCGCGGCCATCGGGCGCTTGCAGGAAGGGGAACTTCTTGTGGAGGTCCGTTTGAGTAGCGGTGAACCGGATGCGGTATTCCTGCTACCCCAGGGCGGTGACATCGCAGATCCCACGCACCGAATCCAGCTTCGTACTCTCGGTTCTGCAGAAGGATACTGGCTTGGCACCAACGACGAAGACATCGAGCGCGAGATGGGCACGGCAGGTACTGTTATCACCACCGACGGGCACGCCGCCGTCTACGTGGATGTGGACCCAGACCTCGTGGGCGAGGACATTATCGGGGCGGACCCGGCCGTGCCCGGCCGTATGTCTGAGCAAGTCCGCACCTATCGCCATGCGCTGATCGACACCATTCCGCCGCGGTTGAGATTGCTGCCCGCGAGTGCGAGCCCCCTGTCCGCTCCGCCGCTGGTGTCGCTGCTCAACTTGGTTGCGGATGGATATCAAGGCACCTACGGCGCGACGTTGACCGGTGGCATTCACCCGCCGGGTCTGCCGGTGTTCCCCACAGGTTGGCGGCCTGCCGCCTACCGGAACGCGCCTCAGTTCCCCTTCGACGATGGTCTGATCACGGGTACCAGCGGCACCAGCAAAGGCGCCCAGGCCTTCTTCAACGTGGCGTCGCTGTCGAACGTGTTCCCCAACGAGGCACTCAACATCCAGATTCTGGCCGAGTTCATCGACGCGGCTCCCGCCAACACGGGCGTCGACCGGTTCACGAACTCGACTGCCGCGCGGGCGTCCGGATTCCCGCCGGGGGACAACAGCTATCCGACCGCCGAGGACATCGCGGCCGGCCTTGAGGGCTACGAGACTGGGCCCGGTCAATGGAAGTTTGGCGCCAACGCTGGATTGCCTGCCGATGTGGACGTGCTGTACACGACCGAGGCTGCCACAACCGTTGAAGGCGAAGGCGGCTACGACTTCGGCAATCTGACTGAGGACCAGACCGGCGCTGGGCTGGCCGTTGTTGCGCCGTTGACCACGGCCACGTGGACTTTCGATACGTTCGGCACGCCGGGCATTGTGCGCACGGGCGGCGAGGACCATCTCCACATGGCCATTCGGTTCGTACCGAAGGACCGGGCGGGCAATCAGGCGCAGATCGAGGTCATCCTGGACGAAGACGAAACGCTGAATCCCGCCGACTTGGCGCTGGACCCGCTGCACCTCTGGTGGACGGACGAAGCCCGGACGCAGATTCTACCCAAACTCGAGGGGCAGGACGTGCTGGTGAACCGAGCCCTGTTCCGGTACCAATTGCGGCGCAGCTACGACCCCGCGCCCGCGGGGGCCGATGTCCGGCCGCTGTACAGTCACCGGATCTGGTGGAATCCGACGCCCGGATCGTCCGTGACCGAGTACAACGGCACCTACAGTCCCGTGACCGGTTGGTTCGACTGGAACACCACCGGGCTCATCACGGAGAACGAATTCTCGGGGCTGGAGGGGCACTGGGTGCTCATGGTGACCGCGGGCGCCGACGAGGCCGGCAACGTGGAGCAGTGGCCCGCCGACCTCATTCTGGGGGCCGGCGACATCATCGTCGGGTTCACGGCTTCGACCGGGAGCAACTGGCAACGCGTCTACATCCAGAATCCCGAGAGCGAACTCGACACGATCGCCTCGGCGCGGTTCCAGCACGATATCAACGGCCGCATGACCACGGTGGGGTCGGGCAATCTGGCGCCTGTGCCCAC
>JAAEQP010000350.1 GCA_024231375.1 bacterium
AGTACCCGGTAAAGAGGGGGCGATGATTGTCCGAGAACTTGTCAAAATTCGCCATGAACGCCAATAGCGGCGAAGGAAGCACCGCAATCCGCCCGGCCCAATCCGGGGAGCTCGTGATGCCGCCCGAATCGGTCGCCAACATCGCCACCCACCCGTTAAGGAACGGAGCCCCGAACCACAGCAATGCACACAGGCCGTAGGCGATCACCTGTCCCGCCCCGATTCGCCGCGTCATGGATGCGCCCAGTAAGGCCAACACCCCGGCCAACACCGCCCCCACTGCCATGTACGAGTACCCCGTGATCAGTGTGTCCCAACCGTGCCTGAGTACAACCAAAGAAACGATGAGGGGCGCGCCGAGTACCACGAAAGCCGCCGCCGTTCGCCTCCCACGCCGGAACAGCGCCCGAACCTTGCCCCCAATGATCTCGTCGCCGCTCAAGAGCGTCAAGCGGAGCGCGTCCAGCGTGCCGGGCTGAAACTCGCCCGTCATGGTAGCCGCGGCAACGGCCGGGACAATGAGAATGACCAACGCACTCTGGGCGAGAAGGCAGAAGAACACCGACCCCTCGCCCTCCCCGGTCTGAACGATGCTGGCCACCTCGATCAGGACCAGTAACACAAGGATCGCAACCAGCTTGCGCCGCGTAAGCCACTTGGACATCGAGCGTGACACGTGTACGTCCTTCGCGTAGACGGGATTCGTGACGTCCCCGATAGGCTGCATGACCGCATCGGTGGTGCGCCGTCGGGCTCTCCGGCCGTGCCGCGACCGGGAACGCCGCGAGACCGGTTGCTGGTCTTCGGCATCGACACGCTGGATACGCCGTATGGCGTAGTAGACGCAGAACCCCGCGAACGACAACTGGAACATGAATGCCCCCAAGCACTGCAGGAACGCCACATTGCCTTGGTAGGCCCTGAGGAGGAGGACGTAGGGCACGAAGAAAGGTTGCGCGGCTGCCATTTCGTTCCCGGCTGACCGGTTGACAAGATAGGTGAGGGTCCACACGGCCAGGAACGCGCCCCCTGCCTGCAGCAGAATCACCAACGCGTACGTCAGAATGTTGGCCTGGACCGGATGCCTCGCCCGGGCCGACGCGGCGATGCCAATCGCGCCTGTCGAGATCGCCGTGCCCGCCACCACCGCGAACACCACCAGGAACTGAAGCCAGTCTACACCCACCAGCATGAAGACCAAGGCCGCAGCGGGCGCAACGGCCGCAACGAGAAGCGCAAAGAACCCCAGCGTATTCAACAGTTTGCCGTATACCAGGCCCCCCGGACGTAGCAGAGTCAGAGAGACCTGCTCATAGGTGTCCTGGACCCGCTCCCCTGCGATGGCTGACGCACCAAGCCCCGGAATGAAGAGGATCACGGCGCCATACAGCGTGAACGCTAAGGTACCAAGGAGCTGACGGGCGTACTGGCCAGCGTCGAGGGGCAACGTGGCGCCCTTGGGCCACCCTTCCCACGCCAAGGCCGACACAACGCCGATGGTCAGCGCCACGCCTGCGAAGGCCCAGTACTTGCGTAGCGTCACCAGCAACTCGCGTCGCACAAGCGCCGCCATGGGTGCCGCCATGTACCCCTCCCGCCCGGTAGCCCCAGTTTCCACTCAGGCATATTCGCGACCACAAGCGATGCCGGAAAGCCGTCTAATGCGCCTAATTGGCTGTGGTTCCCATCACATGTGAGACCGGTTCGGACCCATTCTTCCCCCTCTCCCAGCGGGAGAGGGTAGGGGTGAGGGGTCTTGCAGCTTCCCAGATTGTGTCTGACTCCCGAACCGGGGATTGCTGAGATCCTCCCACTCCCTAGGTGAAGTCCCCCAAGTCTGCGATGTGGTCCTTGCTGCCGTCGTTCGCCCACCCGTCCAACTGGTCCGGGTCCTTGAGCTGCTGTCCGCGCATGCGCGGTACGGCCAGATACCCACAATCGACCTCGGGCAACGCCGTCATGTCGCTCCACAGCTTCTCGAACTGGGCCACGGGATACACGTCTTCCTGCCCGTGTCCCCAGCGCCGTTTCACGTCCTTAATCGTCACGTACGTCGGCATGCGCGACGCCATCCGCCGCACCGCCTCGGTAACCACATCCTCCGGCCCCTTCAGGTCGTCGCGGGTCAGGCCGAACAGCTCCAGCAACGGGTCGATCTGCATCCAGGTAGTCATGGAATTGTAGAACCGCAACCGGAACTCGTCCTCCTCCCGCGGCTGGGCCAACCCTTCGAGCAACCGCACCTTGCCATTCACGCGGGCAAGACCGCCTCCTCGATCCTCGATACGCCGTGGCACCACCTCGAAGGTCAGCGTGTTGCCCGACGCCAGGTGAAGCCCCAACGCTTCCGGGTCCAGGTCCGCGCCCAACGTGTCTATATTGTGCAACATCAGAGTATGAACATTTGGATGCTCATCGATCACACGCGCCAACACACCGTTCCGCAACAGATTCGGCACTTCGTACCAGTGCCCGGGCGGACTGAACCGCTGGACCGCCACGTTGTCCACGTAGTCGGCGCCTTCGCCCTTGGCCCGCGCCCACTCCATCAGCGCGCCGCGCACGGCATCGCGAACCTTCTGTTTCTGCTCGTCGAGGGTCTCCTGGGGCATTTCTTCCCAAAGAAACACCAGGTCCCGCACCATGGGGGTCAGGCGCTGCCCGATCGACCGTCCCGGCGACAGGTACAGCGGACCGTCGTATCCATAGTTTCCGTTCAACTCCACGTGCTTGCGAATCGGGTCGTGGGTCAGGAAACTGGTTGAAACGATATGCGGCACCGGCGCGCCGTGTTCGCGCGCCGTGCGGCACGTCTTGGCCACGTGCATCTCCAGGAAGCTCCGGTGCTTCCCGGCAACCTCGACAAAGGGGTTCACGGTCTTGACCACACCGGCACCCGACGTCCACCGGCTCCCCACGCCGCCCCCCAGCGACAACACGGCCACACTCCCGTCGCGCAACGCCTGTTCGCCGCGCTCACGCGCATCGGCGGACCCCGTCATAAGCGTGATGTCCGAATCCTCGACGTCCCGGATGTCGGTGTCCACGGGCAGACGATTCCGCGACAGACCGATGCGGCCCGCCCGGAGGTCGTCGCGGGTCTGCTCGTGTTGCACCTCGTCGAACCCGTTCTCCTCTTTCATTCGGTCGGCCTGCGCATCCCATTCCAGCCGCTCACTGTGGGTCGCGGGATCGGCCACCTTAAACAGGTGACTGACCAAGGTGCGCAAGGTCGTGAAACAGTCGTCTTGACTGTCGCACCGAGCGGTGAAATGGTCGATTTCGGCACGGCGCAGGTAGGGAAGCTCGTCCGGGTCCTGATTCACGATCTCGGGAATCTGTACCCCGTAGTACTGCGCCGGCATCACCGCGTCACCACCTTCCAACATGTCGGCGCGACTGCCCGTCTCGTTGATGCGGAAATCGTATACCACCGGGTCCATGGCGAAGGGCAACGCGTCTTCAAGCTCCCGTTTGGTCGTCGTCATGATTTCCAGGATGTCGTCGCGGAATGCATCCCGCTGGTCAGGCTCGACGAACATGGCCATACCACCGCCCGACATGCCGCCCAGCATCAGAAATCCCCACCAAGCGTCGCCATACGCTTCGCGGGCGCGTGCGATGATAGTCTCCGTGAAGCTGTTCGTCACCCATGGGATGATAGTCTTCAACGGATCGTTCCAATTCTGCGTGGTACACGACGCCAACGCTTTCACGTCGCCTGCCTTCAAGGCGGACAGAATGCCGTCGAAAATGCCGCGCATGGTGGCACGGCTCTGCCATTCCGCGCTGGACCGCAGCAGGTATTTCTCGGTCACCATCTCCAGGATGGGCCCCACATTCTGCGCCATGCCCCCGTGAACCAGCACCAGTGAGTCGGCCAACCGTTGCCCGATCTCCGGATGAAGCGCGTCGTCACCAAGAATGCGGTGCCTCGGTAGCAGGCACCCCTTGCTGATGCCGAATTCAGGGTCGCCTTCCTGCGCGACCGCGCCCTCAATCACCTTCAACCCGGGCCACACGCCACCCGAATCCTGCCAACCGCCTCCCGAACCACCCAGCCATTCGCCCAGGATGGCACGGGACGCCACCAACCGTCGCTCCATTTCGCGCAACGTACCCGTCAATGAGGCTGTCTGACCCGTAGCACGCATCAGCGCGCCAACAATCGACGCAAGCAGGTTCGTGGACACGGCCAGCCGTGAACCCTTGGGGATGTCGTTCACCTTCGTCACGACTTCCAGCCCCATCCCTGGACCCACCACACGGGACAATATCGCTGCGATGGGTTGACTGGTGCCTTCAAAGGAGGGAGGAAACACACCCGACGCAATGACGCCCGCCTTCAGCAAGCTAAGGTAGTCGTTGCCAAAGTTGAACAGGTCACCGGCATCAGTGATGTCCTTGGTGGTGTCCAAATCGACGCTCGTCAGACGCAACAGCGGTTCGGTAATGACGCGCACATACGTTTCCACGGGCGGATGAAGCTCCGAATCCCGGCCGTACACGCCGAGGTCCACCGAAATGTTCAGCACCCGCGCCCCTTCCGGGTAGTCCATGCCCAGAAAGAAGATGTCCGACCAGCCGCTGTGACTGAGGTCGAGTCGTACCGGGGTCCGTTCGCGCAGAATCGGAAACAGCGTCGTTCCGGCACGGCGTTCCAACAGTTCTCGCCGAATCCGAACCGGGTGGTCCTCCGCATGGCCCACGCGGAACATCCACTGATTTCCCTTGCTGGACCGCACGCTCTTGCGCACTTGGTCGGTCAAGGTTTGGAACGACAAGTAGTGATAGCATTCGGCTAAGGCGCTCATCAGCGCGCCGTTGGGTCCGTGCTCGTCCAGGGCTTCGCGAAATCGGCCGATGGCTTCCTCGAACTTGCGCTGGAGCAAATCGCAATAGCCCGCGTACGGCACCGTGCCCGTCGTGGGTACCTCGGCCGCTTCCATCAACCCAAACCGATGCGCCGCATACAGGAACAGCGTCGCGCGCACCCGCTCGTACAGGTTGTCGGCGCCACGGCGGAACTGCTCAAGCTCTTCACATGCCTGGAGCAGGTCGCTCGTGGACATGGATTTCCGCAGGTCGCGGAACGACCGGTCCCGCTTGGCCGGGTCCGG
>JAAEQP010000351.1 GCA_024231375.1 bacterium
CCGGGGATGGTTTCTTCTCGGAAGAAAGCATCCCCGGCTCTCTCCCCAATTTCTCTGACTTCTCCCCTACCCCAACGCCTCGCGAACCGTTGCAATGCCGTCCCGGCAAGCACCACCAAGCAGCGTGACGTCCAGACTGTAGGCGATCATCCGGTAGCCCTCATCCGCTCGACGCTTCACTTCGTCGGCGTCCGGCGCAATGACGTGGATGCCGGGTGCGACACCATGTTCGGCGCAGCCCCGCAGGAAGCGCTTCAACGCGTCCAGGTAGGCGGGGTGGTCGAACTGCGCAGTCACCCCCAGCGATGCCGACAAGTCATAGGGTCCCACAAAGGCCGCGTCGACGCCGGGCGTGCTCAGGATGGCGTCGAGACTCTCAATGGCGTCGGCATGCTCGATCTGCACGCACACCGTCGTTTCCTGGTTGGCACGCGCCATGTAGTCGTCAAACTCAAAGCCGTAAAGATTCGCGGCGCAATAGCCCACGCCGCGGTCGCCTTCAGGTGGATACTTGGACGACCGCACCAAGCGTTCGGCTTCCTCGCCCGAACATACCAACGGCGCAATGACGCCTTCGGCACCCGCGTCGAGATAGCGTTTCGTGTCGTCGTAGACATTGCCCGGCATCCGCACCATTGGTGTACTGCTCGCGGCCTGAATCGCGAGCAAGACTTCCGAACAGACGGCCCAATCCACCACGCCGTGCTCCGCGTCGACCGCAATCCAATCGAACCCGCTTGAGGCCATCAAACGCGCCACCGCCGGGTGCGGGATTTGTATCCAGCCGCCCAGCAATGTTTGGCCTTGCGCAAGGCGTTCGCGTAGACACGTGCAGTTCTCGGCCATGGTCATGGTCTCCCAAGCGACAAACAGGGACTGCCAAGTTCCTGCGTCCCATTGTTGCCCTTCCCAAGGCGACAATGGGTGGCTGCCCCTCGTTTGTCGCCGTCTGCACGCCGAAGTCGTGACTCCTTCAGCATACCTGCAGACACCCTTTGTTCCGCTCTGCTCGGATGGCACGATACAAGCGCCCTGCGAACCTTGTCAAAGGTATGGTGCTAAATGTGGGGCGTCAAATCTCGTTGAGTGTGGGGCCCACAATGTGCTAGATTCTGGCTGGAAGTCCGCATTATCGTGGCGTATTGGCTAGGTAGTGTTCGGGGGACCGGGTCACTGGCCAGACGTCGCCCGTCATCTTCTCAAGGAAAGAGCACATGCGAAACAACTATGTCATCTTGAGTCTTCTTGTCGTGTCGTTCGTGGTTTGCCAATCCAGCTGGGGGGCACAATTCGTCGCAGATGGCTATGGAACTCCGAACTATAACGATCCTGCCACATGGACCGTGTTCGGCGAATCCGCTACGGGTATTCCGACGGTACATGACACAGTCGAGGTTGGCAGCAGTCTTTATGTGCTTACTGTCAAAGTTCTGAGCCCCAGCTACGCTGACAACATAAGGATCGGTGCAGGAGACCAAATTGAAGTCGTAGGCGGGCCTGATGGCACGCCCCTGGATGACAGATCGGCCCTGGATGTAAATGGGACAACCTGGATAGGGGCTGATGCCACTAGTGGTGATGTCAACGTCGAAGACGGGGGTATATTCCAGTCAATACTCATTAGACTGGGGAATTCGGCTCAAGGGGGTACGGGCCATCTAAACGTTTCCGGTGGATTGGTCCTTGGTTACGAAATCTATAATGACTTGGGATCGATTACGCTTGAGAATGGCGGACGAGTACGCGTCGAGGATGAGGCAACCAATACCCGAATAATTGCTGGAGGGTCGGGATTTGGGTATGATTTTCACGCAGACGGAGCAGGTTCCGAGTTTCACCACAACGGCGGTCTTGTCCTTCAAGTGGCCCACGAGCATCTCAATTTCTCCGATCGTGTTGATATGTTCATTACGAACGGTGCCAGCGTGACCTGTCGCGGGCTGGATATGATCGGCACGAATGACCCCGACGATCACCTGACGCTGTTTTACCTTGAGGATGCCACATTCGGAACCGCAGCTGGATGCCGGTGGCCTACGTCCGCAGTTACAAGTAGGGCTGAGGTGATGATTGTAGGACCGGAGGTGTCCTGCGAAATCGGTGGCGACCTCACCTTTGTCGAGAACGGAAACCTGACCATTCGCTGGGAACCGGACTGGGCACTGGACACGACGGGTACCAGCCCGATTATCTGTGACAGTTTTGTTGGTGCCAATGGGCGCGCCGTGCCACTGGGCAACGGGTTCGAGATCCAAACGTATCCGTTCGAGGGCGACCAATGGGTCATCGCCAAATGCGTGAACCGAACCAGTGATGCGGTGCCCAACATGGAAGACGACACGTTGGTGATCGTGGATCGGGTGTGGGGTGCGCCGATCTCCTTCGGATACTACCGTATTGAACGCAGTTCCGACGAAACCTACCAGGATATCTGGACCGTCGTGTATTACGATTCTGAACCCGATCCGCCAGCGGCTCCGGTGATTACAACCAACGACGGCCAAGATTTCACGGTGGGAATCTCGCCGTTCGTGATCGAGGGCACATGCGGCGCCAATACCGACACGTTGCTGGTCAATGGCAGTCCGGTCGTGGGTTACGCGCCCGGAAGCACGACATGGTCGGCTCTGCTGGACCTGACGGCAAAGGCCATGCAGACGTTCAACGTCACGGTCATGGATAACGGTGGAGCGTCCAGCAGCGCCGCAGCCATCCAAATCGAGTACGACCCGCTCAACGATGCAGACGGCGACGGTATTCCGGATGCCGATGAAGGACAAACCGATCTCGACGGTGACGGCGATGACAATTACCTCGACCTCGACAGTGACGGCGATGGGTTCACCGACGCGGCCGAGGGGCAAGGCGACCCCGATGGCGATGGTGTTGCGAACTTCCTGGATGAAGATAGCGACAATGACGGTGTCTCGGACGCGCTGGAACGCGTGCATGGTATGGACCCCTACGATCCTGACAATCCAAATACTCTCGACGCGATGGATAACTGGGGAATACTCTCGCTCGTACTCCTCATCACTGCGCTAGGAGCGCTCTCGATGATGCATTCGCGAAACACAAGACACGATGGCCGAGTGAAGTGAAGTTCCCCAATGAATGGTTTTCAGGTAGCCTCTAGGCATCAACCACCTGTGAGGCACCGATACATCCAGACGTAGGTGGGTGGATGCGCGAGGTCGTCGCGGGTCCACATCCGGTCGCAGAACCCGGCAGCGGCTTGACCGTTGAGGGTCAGGGCCGCATCGTGTCATGCATAAACCTTATCCCGCCGACCTGGGCCTGCGGCGACGTGATGCAAATCATCGACGGGATCCCGTGGCATTACCGCCAGTTTGGGTATGAACCCGCGCTGGATCTCTACGATGGGCCGATGGGTTCAGCGGCGGATGTGCCGGACGAGGCCACACCGCACCGTGTACGACCCGCGACGCACGACGACATTCCGCTTATGCTGACGCGCTACGAGACCGAAGGTCGGCGCGGCGCGTTCTGGATCCCGCGTGATGAGACCATCATTCGCTGCGAACTCGACGGGACCAATCCGGAACACAGCAAAGGAATTCATGCCGCCGATCAGCATCGTGGATCGCGCTTCAACGTCATTCATGTTCGTGATGGTGAGGAGACCGTTCTTGTCGCCGTCTGCACGCCGAAGTCGTGACTCCTTCAGCGTACCTGCAGACACCCTTTGTTGCGCTCTGCTCAGGTGGCACGATACAAGTGCCCTGCGAACCTCGTCAAGAGGCATGGCTGACCTCACGGTTGGTATTCGGGTACACTACGGCGGTCATGTCGACCGAATCCGTTGTCTCAAGACATTGGGTCTCCGCACGATCCTCTGGGAGAACTCCCGCATGCTGCAGTCCACACTCGTACTGGTTGGTTTCGCCATGTCCGCAACCGTAGATGAAGGCCCCCAGGCGCTTCAGCGTGATTTCGAAGTCATCAAGGGGCGTATCATCGCGCGCTACGTCACAACCGATGAAGCCGCGCTCGAGAAGCTCCGGACAAAGGTGACCGCCTACGCGAGCGACATTCGCCCGGACGGCTCGTGGGGCGATGTGGATTACGGCGACAAAGGACGGAGCCGTTGGGGATCATCCAAACACTTGGCGCGTATGCGCGAACTGGCGGCCGTGCATCACGGGCTGGCGCACACGGGGAAGGTGGACGAGTCAGTGAAGCGGGCGGCGGTCCTTTCGGTGCAACACTGGTTGGAGAAGGACCTGCGCAACCCGAACTGGTGGTGGAACGAGATCGGCGTCCAACTCACGCTCGGCCCGGCCATGCTTATGCTCGGCGATGCGCTGACGCCCGAGCTGCGCGCGCAAGGCGTGGAAGTCATGAAACGTAGCAACTGGGCCCGGTGGACCGGCCAGAACCTGGTCTGGGGCGTGACGCTGCAGATCATGCGGGGTTGCGTGGAAGAATCACCTGCCGTCATCCAGGAAGCCTACGACCGGATGTATCAAGAAATCCGCATATTCCAACCCGGAGAAGAGAGCATCCAGGTGGATTTCAGCTTCCACCAGCACGGATCGCAGTTGTACTCGGGCGGATACGGACTCGGATTCGCCGGGAATGGCGCCGAGTTCATCCACCACGCCCGGGGCACGCAATTCGCCGCGCCCGAAGAGGTCGTCGAGGTGATGGTCGGCTACGTGCTCGACGGACAGCAGTGGATGATGCGTGGGACGACCTTCGACTACAGCGCCGTGGGGCGCGAGATCGTGCGTGTGGGCAAGCACGGCGGGGGCATGCTGTCCTCGGCCGGCCGCTTGGCGGCGTTGGGCGGCCCCCGCACCGGTGAACTCAACGCCTATGTCGCCCGCATGAAGAGCGGCGGCAAGGACAGCCCCCTCATCGGCAACCGCCACTTCTGGCGCAGCGATTACATGGCCCATCACCGGCCCGAATACTTCGCGTCCGTGCGGCTGGCGTCCAACCGGAACCGGCGCAGCGAAATCTGCAACGCCGAGGGCCGGAAGTCGCACCACTTGGCCGACGGTGTCATGTACCTGTACAGGACCGGCAAGGAATACTACGACATCTTTCCCGTGTGGGACTGGCAGCGCGTGCCCGGGACCACGTGCGAGCAAATGGGGTGGGACAAGAAAGGCAAGGTCGGCGGCAATGGCGAGACCGCGTTCGCGGGCGGCGTGTCGGAAGGCGGGTATGGCTTGGCGGCCATGGATTTCCGGCGCGGGGCGTTGGCTGCGCGGAAGGCGTGGTTCATGTTCGACCATGCCGTCGTTTGTCTTGGCGCGGGGATCACCTGCGCCTCGGACAATCCCGTACTTACCTCCGTGAACCAGTGCCATCTGAAAGGCGGAGTTGTCGGCAACGGCGACGTCCTTTCAGCAGGCCAACATGAGTTGACCGCGCCGGGGTGGGTGCATCACGACTCGGTGGGATACGTGTTTCCCGGAGTTGGCACGGTCCACGTCGCCAACGAAGCTCAGACTGGCGCATGGGCTGACATCGGCACGGGGGCCAGCGAGGAAGACTCGCGCGACGTCTTCAGCTTGTGGGTCGACCACGGCGCCAAGCCCGACGAGGCCGTCTACGCCTACATCGTGTATCCGGGTGCGGCCGTCGATGACATGCACGCCAGAGCCGAGGCGAAGGACATCGAAATTCTCGTCAACACGCCCGAACGCCAAGCCGTTCGCCACGCAGGTCTTGGCATCATTCAGGCCGCCTTCTACCAGCCCGGCGTGCTGACCTTGCCCGACGGACGCACCGTCCGCGTCGACAGGGCCTGCCTGCTTCAGGTGCGGAGGACCGACTCGGGCATTCAACTTGCGGTTTCCAACCCCGTCAACGAACCGCTGGAGGTTGCCGTCGAGCTCGGCACGCCCGGTGGCGCGACCACCAAGACCACAATCACGCTGCCTGGCGGCCCCATGGCCGGGAGCACGCTGGCGGAGGCGTTGCCCGGCGCCCGATTCTGAGGGGTTGCACCAAGGGCGGTCGGGCCCGTTCGCAACTTTCTCGGCTCCGCGAGGATTGAAGCAGAGGATGGGTGCCGGTATACTGTTGTTCAGGGAATGCTCTGCATGCCCAATAACTCTTCACGTCCGAATCCCGGACGACTTTCCGGCGGGAGCGTTTCGACCTTGACCACGTTTACAGACAAGGAGCCAGAATACCGGCACATCACCCGGATCGGCTTCTACAGCATGGCTGCATGGGGACTTATCCTGGCCGGCTTGGCCATGGTGCATCCCGAACCGTTCATTCACGCGTGGAAGCTGGTGTTGGGACAGATGATGGCGGGCCGGGCGTACAGCGTGAGCGCTGGCATCGATATGGCCTTTCCAAAGGGATTCCTACTCCTCCAGGTGGCCCTTCAGGATATCATCGTACTGTTGCTGCTGTATAAATTGCTCATCGCGGGTTACAACCGTGTCGAGAAGGTGCCCGTCATCGGCACCACCTTCGCCAAGATCCACGCGTCGGCCTCGCGCCACAAGAACCGGGTCGAGCCTTTTGGCGCCGTGGGCGTGGCCCTGTTCGTCCTGTTTCCGTTCTGGGCGACAGGCCCCTTGGCGGGCAGCGTGCTGGGTTACATGCTCGGGATTCGTACATGGCTGGTATTCGCGTCCGTTATCATCGGCAATTTTATGTCCGTCGCATGCTGGATTCTGTTCTTCGACACACTGCACACTTTCATGACCCAGATCGGCGCGCGGCTGCCCATGAGCCTGCCGCTCATGATTCTTGTCACCGTGGTCGCCGTGGCCTGCGTCTGCCGCCTCTGGTCCTTGCGCGGCCGGATGGCGGGCACGCTTCGTACGCCTCCGCAGCCGACGGAAAGGGATGGCGACAAGGCCGTGTCGGGCTGAGTTTCCGCCTGCCGCACGTCAATCCCGGCGCATTGGCGCCCTACAACGAAGCGCTATGGACATGTTGAAACGCAACTACCACACGCACACCTTTCGCTGCAAACACGCCACCGGCGACGTGGACGAGTACTGCCGCGCCGCCATCGGCCACGGCATGGACGTGCTGGGCTTCTCCGACCACACCCCATTGCCCGACAACCGGTGGCACAGCGTTCGTATGGACGTGTCGGAATTGCCCGCCTATTCGGCCGCCATCGACAATGCGCGCAAGAAGTACCCGCAACTTGTCGTACTCAAGGCCATGGAATGCGAATACGCGCCTGAGTACGTGGACTTCTATCAGGAACGCCTCATCGAGGGCATTGGGTGCGACTACCTCATCGCCGCCGCCCACTGGTACCCCCACGAGAAACGTTGGGCCAGTATCCACGGTGACGCCACGACGCCCGCCATGCTGCGTTCCTACGCCCGATACGTCATTGCGAGCATGGAATCCGGTCTCTTCGCGTTCATGGCGCATCCCGACGTGTTCGGCTGCAACTATCTCCGGTGGGACGCCGACACCGAGGCCTGCTCGCGCGATATCCTCGAAGCCGCCAAGGCGATCCGGATGCCGCTCGAAATCAACGGCTACGGCCTCATCAAGAAGACCATCGACACGCCGGACGGGTCGCGCCACATGTATCCATGGGAGCCGTTCTGGCAACTGGCCGCGGAGTACGACATCGAGGTGGTCGTCAATTCAGACGCCCACGCCCCACGCAACATCGCGGCCGACATGCCCGGAGCGGCTGCCATCGCCGAACGTTACGGTCTGCGTCATGCGGATTTGAGTCACCTGCATGAGAAGGCTCTTGCGCGGGAGTGAGTAGGGAGTACCGACTATGACCATGGGATCGAACGCCGCCCACGAAGCCGCTCTGTTGCGGCTGCTGGAAGCCCTCATCGACCAGGACAAGGCCCGCGTCATCGTGCCGCCCAACGAGGCCGCATCGGGGTTCTGGTTCGGCGGTGGCAACGTGGCGGCCGACGCCACCGGCACGCTGTGGCTCATCGGCCGGTACCGCAACTTCGGTGATTCCCGGACAGGACTCAAGGCGGGCGACCGCGGTCTCGAACTGGCCCTGTTCTCGTCAGCCAACGGCGGCGAATCGTTCGACAAGGTCCAGAGTTGGTCCAAGGACGACCTGAGCTACGACGGACGCCAGGTGCTGTCCATCGAAGGCGCGGCGCTGCGACTCTCGCCGGGCGGCGCGTGCGAGGTCTTCGTGTCCACCGAGAAGGACGAGGCCTATCCCGCGGAACTTGCCGCGTTCCAGAAACCTGGCACCGGTGTGTGGTCCGTGGACCGCATGACGGGGCCGACGCCGGATAGTGTGGACGCCGCGACGCTCGAACCCATTCCCGCTGACGCCGGCGATGCAGGCTATCTTCACGTGAAGGATCCCGTGGTCTTCGATACCGCCTCCGGCGACACGGTGCTACTTCTATGCACGCACCCCTTCTCGTGGACCTCGGCCAACACGGCCTATGCCGTCCGGACGCAAGGCGGCGCTGCGTTTGCGGTCAAGTCCTGGCAGATGGTGGGGCGTGGTCCGGCGTGGGACGTGGCCGGCACGCGCGTAACATGCCGCATCCCCGTACCCAAGCTCGGCGTGTTCGCCGATGCGCCCGACACGTCGATCTACCTCTACGACGGACTCGAATGCGTCCGGCCACTGGACGAGAATCCCATGGCCGTGCAGCGTCCGCGCGGGTACAGTTGCGAAGAACTGGGCGGCGCGTGCTACGGCGCGGACGACGCATTCCCCGCCATGACTCGCCTGTCGCGGCTTGCCCCGCTTTTCGTGTCGCCCCATGGCACCGGATGCAGCCGCTACGCCGAGGTGCTGGCCACGGACGACTACCTGCTGGCCACATGGCAGCAGAGCCAAGCCGATGGGTCCCAACCGCTCGTCGCGAACCGCTTGGATAGGACCGAGATCGAATCCCTGCTAAGATAGGCACATCCGCGACACTGGCAGGGGGTCTGCCTGAGATCGGGCAGGGGGCCTGTCGAACAGGAGGATGTGCCATGCTCGATTCACGTGTCCTTGTGACGTTCATCGCTCTGCTTGTCGCGTCTGGCGCGGCATCCGCGCAAACCGCCACGCCTGTGTCTGAGGCCACTCTCGACGAAGCTGTTGCACCGCATCCCGAATGGCGCAACGCGCTCGCGCCCAAAGGCACGCCGGGACCTGAACTCACGCTTGCCAAGGGCGGGCAGCCTGCCTACACCATTCTTCTGCCCGCATCGCCAACGACGGTGGAAGAGAAAGCCGCTGCCGATCTGGGCATGTGGCTCACGAAGATTGCGGGCGGCCCGTTTGCAGTTGCCAATGAAGGGGCCGCTGCGCCCGCCACCCCCGTCATCAGCGTGGGACGAACCCGGCGGCTCGCCAACGCGGGCATCGAGGCGGCTTCCACCGACCTTGCTCGCGAAGGCTACGGCATCGCCGTGAAAGGCCAAGACCTGTTCCTATGGGGCGGCGACACGCGCGGCGCCGTCAATGCCGTGTACGCGTTTCTGGAGGAAGATCTGGGATGCCGATGGTACCAGCGCGGCACGGCCACGATTCCTCAATTGCCGGACCTCGTCGTCGCGCCGGTGCCGCGCACGTTCACGCCCGTGCTCGAGGTGCGCGACCCCTTCTACTGGGATGCCTTCGAAGGGGAATGGTCGCTGCGCAACCGCACCAACGCGCCAAGCGCGGAGGTTCCCGACGAGTGGGGCGGCCATATCCGGTATGCCGGCGGGTTCTTCGTGCATACCTATTGGCGGCTTGTGCCGGCCAAGGAGTACTTCGACGAACACCCCGAGTACTTCTCGGAAATCGGCGGCAAACGCGTTACCAGCCAACTCTGCGTCACCAACCCCGCCGTGATCCAACTTGCCATCGAACGGACGCTGGAGGCACTCCGCGCCGATCCAACGGCCCCCTTGATCAGCATCTCGCCCAACGACGGCACGGGCTACTGCGAATGCGAGCGGTGTGCGGCCCTCGACGGGGCTGAAGGGTCGAAGGCCGCGTCGTTGCTGCAATTGGTGAACGCGGTGGCCGACGCCATCAAGGACGAGTTCCCCCTGGTGAAGGTGTCCACCCTGGCTTATCTGGACACGGTGCAGCCGCCTAAGACAATTCGACCTCGCGACAATGTGGTGATTCGACTCTGCACCGACCGTCACGCCTGGGCCCACGATTTCGAGTTCCAGACCGAGACCCAGGAGTTCCAGACGGCCTTGAAGGCGTGGTCGGCCATCGACGCCAAGATTCACGTGTGGGACTACACCGTCAACTTCAGCCACTACATGATACCCATGCCGAACATGCCGGTGGTCACCCAAAACGTGCGGTTCATGGTCGACCACAACGTGCAGGGCATGATGCTTCAAGGCGCGTACCAGAGTCCCGGCGCGGCGCGCGGTCCGTTGCGGTGCTGGGTGTGGGGCAAGCAACTGTGGGACCCCGACCTGAACACACGCGACCTCATCCGCGACTTCGCCTACGGGTTCTACGGCAGCGCGGCCGAGCCCATGCAGGCCTACAACGAACTGCTGTGGCGGACCTGGGAACTCGAGCATATGGGCGCACTGCGTGAGGCGGGCAACATCCGGTATCCGCCGACGGCACGGTTTCTGTCGAACGCGTTCCTCACGGAAGCCTTGGAACTCTTTGCGCAAGCCGAGGCGCTGGCGGACACGCCGGAAACGTTGCGCCGGGTCGAACTGGCCAAGCTCTCGATTCTGTACACTATGGTCGCGCGAGGTCCTGAAGGAGCCACCGGCGACTACGGGGCACTGGTGGACGAGTTCGACCGCATTGCGCGGCGCGAGAAGGTCACCCACCTCTGGGAAGGCGGCGCGGACAAGACCCAACTCGACGAGAAGGTCCCCTACTGGAAGGGCCTTGCTGGGGCCGAGAAGACCAAGGTGTCGGCGTTGCCTGTGGGCGAATTGTGGCAGTTCCAGCCCGACCCCGATGAGAA
>JAAEQP010000352.1 GCA_024231375.1 bacterium
GCCGTCGCGGTCGATGTCCGCCGCGCAGACATCATAGGGCCCGTCCGCCGTTTCGTCGTCGATGATATGCTCGAAGGCCCAGCCACCCGCGCCGTCATTCTCCCACCACACCACGCTATCTGCGTCGTAAGCCGCAACGATGACATCTAGGTCGCCGTCCTTGTCCATGTCCGCCGCGCAGACCGCCCGCGCACCCGCCGCCGCACCATCAATCTGCGTGGACGCGGCAAACGGTACCCGCCCGGGCGGCACACTCGCGTCATCCAGCGGGTCGAAGCCCAGCGCCACCTCAGCACCGTCCGTGAAGCCGTCGCTATCCGAATCCACATCTGAGGGAAGAGTCCCGTAGACACGTACTTCGTCATAGTCGTTGATCCCGTCGTCATCCGTATCCGGATCATTGGCTTCCGAGTAGGCTTCGTATTCCTCGATGTTCGTCAGGCCATCACCATCCACATCCGCATCCGGCCCGTCATCCTCATACGGGTCCGCCCGGTCAAGCCCATTCCGATCCTCATACGTGTCCGGCAAACCGTCACCGTCCTCGTCGCGGTAAGAATACCAAACATCATTCATGTTGCCTACCGTTACTGCGCTGCCTCCCATTAACCATATTGCGTCCCTATGCACGACAGACTGAAAGTGATAACGCCTGGACCATGATGCGGAATCTGTTATTTCGGACCATGTCGTGCCATTGGATGTGGCCCATACGTCGTTGTATCGTGCGGTACCTAGGCCATTCTGGCCGCCGAAGAGTAGTTGCTTTCCTTCGTAGGCAACTGCTCCATGGGCGCATCTGGCGATCCAGGGCGCGGCATCTGTTTCTTTCGTCCATGCTATCCCGTTGGACGAGGACCAAACGTCGTCTAGAGGCCCGGCGTTCTTGCCGCCGATGACCCACATTTTTCCACCATAAACGATGGATTTGTGGTTGCTTCTGACCGTCCAGGGCGCTGAAGAGGTTGCCTGCGTCCAAGTCGATCCGTCCGATGAATACCAGACGTCACCCTTGTGTCCTCCGGTTATATTGTAGCCGCCGAAAATCCATATCTTGCCTTCGTAGACCACGGAAGACGGAGCGTACCTGCCAGTCCAACCGGCGGATGCGGTGGCTTGTGTCCAACTGGTTCCGTCCTTCGAATACCACACATCGCGCAGATAGACGGCATTTGAGGGCGAGCCGCCCATCACCCATATTCTCCCGTCATGCACCACAGACGCATGGCCGTAACGGGCTTGCCATGCAGCTCCGTCCGTGGCTCTAGTCCAATGTGCTCCGTCTGACGATTTCCAGACATCGTTCGTGCAGTCGTCCGAACCTGTGATGTATCCCCCCATCACCCAAAGGCTTCTGTTGAATTGGACCGAACTGAAAACACTTCGCTTTGCCCAAGGCGCGTCATCTGTGGCCTGAAACCACTTGGCGCCGGCAGGGAAAGAATCGCCGTTGTTCGGATCCGTGCCTTCGTCGATTTCGAGCGCGTCATTCGCGCCGTCATCATCCGTGTCCGCGTCATTGGGATCTGTGACGTTCTGGTGTTCCTCGAGGTTGGTGAGGTTGTCCGAATCCAGGTCCGCCGCCGCGCCGTTGTCGCCGGTGTCATCGTTGGGGTCGAGCCCGTTGGCCACCTCCCAACCATCCCACATACCGTCCGTGTCGCTGTCGGGATCGAGCGGGTCCGTGCCGGTGTCCGTGGGCGAGACGTAGGTGCCGGTATTTTTTTCAACGGCGTCTGTCAGCCCGTCGCCATCCGAATCGCTGGTGGCGGGGTCATACTCGTCGGCACCCATATCGACGGTGCCGTTGTAGGGCCGCGCATCGCCGTCGATGTCATTCGCGGGCGCGCCGGTATTCGTACCGGCATCAGAGCAGAGCGACCCGTCCTTGAGATGGTAGTCCACGACCGCGTAGTCCACGGGCGATACGACCGCGCCACTTTCCGTCGCATCCCCCCAGACCGTGATGATCTTCGAATCGTTCGCGGCGATGTAGTAAGCAGTCTCGCTGCCCACGGCTCCGACCCAAAGAATCGCCCCAACAAGCCCCCCGGGCACATACGTCTTGCTTGTGTCCGACAGCGTTGACTTGAAGGTCGCAGCACGATACACCAAGCCCGTCGATGTGCCCGAAGGCCCACCCACAAACTGCGGGTCCTCATCGATGTTTCCCGCGCCAGTGTAACCTCCTTCGACGTCGGAATAGGTCACCGTCGTAGTGGATGTGTCGCGGTTAACAATTACGGAGGTAGGATTGCCGCGCAGAATGCAACTGCTTATTGAGGACGAGGAGGAAGCATCGGCGGATATCACCGCGCCCTCAAATCCGGCGGTGTTATCAAGAAAAGTACAATTCGTGTAGCTTGGGGATGAGCCATTGACGTATGCAACACCGCCGGTACTACTTGCATGATTTCCTGCAAAGACACAATTGACTGAACTTGGGGAAGAGTATGCATGTACAGCCATGGCGCCACCATGTGTTGCCTGATTGCCAACGAAGAAACACTTTGAAAGGGAAGGCGATGCGGACGCCTGGTAATTGGCGAACCCGCCGCCATGACGACCGCTGCCTGCTTGGTTGCGTGTAAACAGACAGTTCTGGATGGAGGGCGAGGCATCGGAGTTAAACATGCCCCCGCCGTCACGGGAAGAATTGCCGACGAACACGCAACCCGTCAAGATTGGTATTGACGTGGCCCCATAGGTGAACATCCCGCCACCAACTTGGGTAGCCGCCGTGTTGTCAGCAAACACGCAGTTGGTTACGGTGGGTGAGCAGCCTTCCCCAGCGCACATTCCACCGCCACCATACACGGCCACGTTGCCGTAGAAGCGGCAGTTGGTTACCGTCGGAGATGACGTGGTGTTATGCATTCCCGCCCCGTTTGCGTTTTCGCCCCCACCATCGGCATTGCCTCCGGTGATCCCGAAACCGTCCAACGCGGCATCGGTGATGTTGTTCGCGCTGACCACGTGATACGCCGGGCTGCCAGCCCGGGCGGTCGAACCGTCGATGGTGGTGACATGCGGGTCCCAGTCGCGTTCGGAGCGCAGCGACTCCGTTCCTTCGAAGCCGCCGTAGAGCTCGACATCATCCTTTAGGATGACCGAGCCGGTGGGGTTGTCGCGGAGTTCATCGTAGACCCCCTCGGCGACCCATACCTCGCCCCCGCCATCGTCGAAGGCGGCGTCAATAGCCGGCTGGATGGTGTCAAAGGCCGTGGCCCAAGACGCGCCATTCTTCAGCCCCAGGGTATTATCGACATCGACGAACCAGACGGCGGCCTGTGCCATAGGCGCCAACGCCAGCGCGGCGAGCGCCGCACCCACCCGGAACAAACTGAAGTTTGAACTACGAACCCGCGAGTCGTTTCGCTGCTTCATCATCCGAATGCCCC
>JAAEQP010000353.1 GCA_024231375.1 bacterium
CATCCCGAGCGAAGTCGAGGGATCTCTCGCCCCAGAGACCTGCGCACCAACGTCGCGCCTCCTTCGTCCCGTCATCCTGAACGAAGTGAAGGATCTCGTTCACCCAGCAACTATCCTGGGGTGCGAGGTCCTTCGCGTTGCTCAGGATGACGGGGACGGGGCAATCTGCCGCACTTTGGTTGCGGCTACGCCGCGCTAAGAAATCCGTGGTTGAAGTCCGGATCGTCTTCAGCCAGCGCGTTTGGAGAGTTGCTCGAGTCCTACGGAGCCAAACTGTTCGCGGCAGAAGCGGCGGTAGGGGCCGCGTTTGCGGATGAGGTCTTTGTGGGCGCCTTCCTGGGTGATGCGTCCGTGTTCCAGGACCACGACGCGGTCGCAGTCGACGATGGTGGAGAGGCGGTGTGCGATGACGAGGGTGGTCCGGCCGCGCATGAGTTCGTTGAGGGCGTCTTGGATGATGTGTTCGGACCCGGAGTCGAGGTTGGATGTGGCCTCGTCGAGAATGAGGATACGGGGATCGCGGAGGAAGGCGCGCGCGATGCTGACGCGCTGTTTCTGGCCGCCGCTTAGGGTGACGCCCCGTTCGCCCACGACGGTGTCGTACCCGTCGGGCAGGGCGTCGACAAACTCGTGGACGTGGGCCATGTGGGCGGCTTCGATCATCTCGTGCTCGGTGGCGCTGTGGCGGCCGTAAAGGATGTTCTCGCGAATGGAGCCGCTGAAGAGGATGGAGTCCTGGAGCACGATGCCGATGTTTTCGCGTAGCGAGTGTACACGCAGGTCGCGGACGTCGTGTCCATCAATGCGGACGACGCCTGTGCCGACGTCGTAGAACCGAGGCACCAGATTGACCAGGGTGCTCTTTCCGGCCCCGCTTCGCCCGACGAAGGCCACGGACTCGCCGGGCTGAACGCGCAGACTCACCTCACGAAGCACGGGGTCGCCAAACTCGTAGCCGAAGTCCACCTTCTCGAACTCAATCAAGCCGCGGGGTGTGTCCAACGTCACCGCATCCGGGTGATCCACGATGTCCGGTTCGCTGTCCATGATCTCGAAGACGCGGTCCATGGCGGCCAAGCGTTCCTGGAGCACGGCGGAGTAGTCGGCGAGGCGGCGTGTGGGCAGGTATAGATGGGACAGGTAGCCGTAGAAGGCGACGAATGCGCCGATGGTGAACTTGGGGTCGGTGGCCACGAGGTATGCGCCGTATGAAATGAGAACGACGGGTCCGAAGGATTGGAGAAACTCGGCGATGGAGGTGAGGAGCATTCTCAGATGCACGCGGCGGAGGACTTTGCTGTAGTACTTCCGGTGCCTCTGGAAGAAGTGCAGTTCCTCGGTCTTCTCGCGGACGTGGGAGATGACCACCTGGAGGCCGGAGAGCTTTTCGGTGACTTCGCCGGACAGTTCCTCCATTTCTTCCTGGACCTCGGTAGCCGCCTTGCGCAGGCGGGGATTGAGGGCGCGGAACACGATGCCGTAGAAGGGGAGAGTGAAGAGGCTCATGGCGGCGAGGCGGGGTTCGCGCCAGAACAGGAAGACGACGACGGCGTGCAGAAAGATGAGATCCATTGCCATGGCGACGATGCCCTGGTTCAGGATGCCCTGGGACGAGTTGATGTCGTTGATGAGCCGGGCGGTGGTCTGCCCGGTGCGGCGGGTGTTGTGGTAGGCCATGCTGAGTCGCTGCACGTGGCGGAAGAGGTCGTTCCGAATGTCGAAGATGGTGCGGTTGCCGGCGCGGGCGGCCCAGTACGACCGGTAGTAGGTGGCCACGCCGCGCACGAGGAAGGCGGCGGTGAGCAGGCCCAGAACGCGCCAAAGGCTTTCGTAGGAATGGGTTTCGGCGATGGCGGGTAGGACGTGGTCGATGGTGTAGCCGAGCGCCCAAGGAAGGAGAAGGGCCAGGGAGAACTTCATCAGGCCGACGATGATCGCGCCGGTGATCAGGACCCAATATGGCCTGGCATACCGCAGAAATCGCCAAAATGTCGTAGACATAATGCCTTGTAGTATAGCACACGGCTTTGACGGCCCTATAAATCAAGGTTTTCCTGGATTTCGAGTTCGGTCTTGACGGGTCGCGTGCGGGAGCGTATACTCGCCCTCCAGAACATTTCTTGAACACATGTTCAAAGTTAGGGTGAGCACCCACATGTTGTCCGGAAAACAGCGCGAGATCTTGCAGCGGGAGGAATTGTTCCTGGAGGTGGCCCAGCGTCTGTTTCGGGAGAAGGGGCCTGGAGATGTCGCCATAGGGCGGATTGCGGAGGAGACGGGCTTCTCGAAGGGGTCGGTGTATCAGCGTTTCGCCACGAAGGACGAGCTTCTGGTGGAACTCGGGCGGCGGTGTCGGGCGCGGATGTTGGCGACGATGGAGAGGGGAGCGGCCATCGAGGGGCGGCCACGGGAGCGGCTGCTGGGTGTGGGCGAAGCGGTTCGCTGTTACGTGGAGACGCACCCGAACGATTTGGACGTCCTGGGGTTCACTAACGCACAGATCCTGATTGGCGGAGCGCCAGAAGAGCAGCAGCATCGACTGCGGGACTACGATGTGAAGATTTTCGATCTTGTGCGAGGTACCGTCGTCGATGCGATTGAGCAGGGGGACTTGGTGCTTGACGAGGGCACGACGCCGGACAGCGTCTGCTTCGCGTTCTGGGCATTGTTCGACGGATGCATGTTCGCGATGACGGGGTCGGCGCCGGTCGAGGAGACGGGCATCGGCGATCCGCTGGTTGAGGCGTACAAAGCGGGCGCCAAACTGATGGATGGATACGGTTGGCGTCCGCTGAGCCATGAATGGGATTACGAGGAAACGAGGCGCAGGGTCCGGGAGGCCATCCTCGTGGAGCCGCTTGAGGAGGCGGCGCGGTAGGCTGCCGCCCCGTGACGAAGGGAGGTGTTATCGGCCGAGATTTGTATCCCTAGACGAGAGGCAAGCGCGCCATAGCGCGTTGTGTATGGCACAAATTATCGCTGGCATAGCCAGCCCCAACAAATGGAGACGGTTCATGAGGACAAGAGGTTTTACGCTGATCGAATTGCTCGTGGTCATTGCCATTATCGGTATCCTTGCGGCCATTCTACTTCCGGCTCTTGCCCGCGCGCGCGAAGCGGCCCGCCGGGCGTCCTGCCAGAACAACCTGAAGCAGTGGGGAATCGTCTACAAGATGTATGCGAACGAATCGAAGGGCGAGAAGTTCCCGACGCTTCAGGTCTACAAGGCCGCGTCTGACAGCGACGAAACCTGCGTTGCGCAGACGTACCTGGAGTTGTTCCCCGATGGCACGGCCATCTATCCGGAGTATCTGACGGACCCGAACATCGGCGCCTGCCCGTCGGACTCGAACAGCGAGATCGAGACGTGGAAGGTTGGCCGCACGGAGGAGGGAAGCTGGGCGCCGTGCCGGTTCCGGGCGACGTCGTACAACTACTTCGCGTGGACCATGGACATGAGCCAGTTCTTGCTTGTGGATGAGAA
>JAAEQP010000354.1 GCA_024231375.1 bacterium
CGTACCCGCAGGACGCGGCCGTTTTCGACATGGAACGCGGGCAGTTGGCCAGAATCTGCCCCACCCTCTGGCAGAACGACACGTCGGTGTGCAAAAAGTCGTGGGGCTACATCGAGGACCACGACTACAAGACCCCGACGACCATTATCGGCGACCTGGTTGACGTTATCAGCAAGAACGGTGCGCTGTTGCTGAACGTGTGTCCGCGCCCCGACGGCACCATCCCCGAGGCGCAGCAAAGCATCCTCTGGGCCATCGGCCGCTGGCTCAACGTGAATGGCGAAGCCATCTACGGCACGCGCCCCTGGAAAGTCTTCGGCGAGGGTCCGACGGAGGTCGTTGAAGGCGGGTTCTCCGACACGAAGCGCGACTCCTTCACCAACGAGGACTTCCGGTTCACGCGGAAGGCCGACGCACTCTACGCCATCGCCCTCGGCTGGCCGAACGACGGGCGGCTTGTCATCAGGACCCTGGCGGAAGGCTCAACCCATGCGCCACATCACATCGCTGACGTTGCTCTTCTGGGCAGCGATGCCCCATTGAAGTGGACTCGCGACAAGGAATCGCTTACCATCGACCTTCCACCCGAGCAGCCGTGCGAGCACGCATGGGTGCTCAGGATTCGGTGATTGACCGGCGAGCAAGACTGGGTAGAGCCGGATGCCACGGTCCAAGTCGCGACTTCTGAGCCGCCTTAGGCCGTGTCCCGTGTTCTGAACACCCCCAGACGCAGTTTGAGGGTGGCACCCGAGGGTTAAGCTCAAGAAGGAGGTAGGGTTGATGATTTGCGAGCGTCTCGTTCTCTGTGCAATGACGTTGGCGGTCGCTTCGCTGGTGCTGGCGTCGAACGCGTGGGCTGAGCCCGGAACGGTCAAAGACATGGCGAAGCCCAAAGCCAATCACAAGGCGCAACCCTTCGACCTGAGTCGCGTGCGATTGCTCGACGGGCCGTTCCGCGAGGCCATGGAACTGGCCCGGAAGTATCTGCATGACCTGGATGCAGACAGGCTGTTGCACACGTGGCGATTGAACGCGGGACTGCCGTCGGAGGCGGAACCCTACGGGGGATGGGAGCGACCGGAATGCGAGGTGCGGGGGCACACCCTCGGCCACTATCTCTCGGCCTGTGCGCTCATGTACGCGAGTACGGGCGACAAAGACCTGAAGGCCAAGGCGGACGGCGTCGTAGCCGAACTGGCAAAGTGCCAGGAGGTACTGGGCGAGAGCGGCTACCTGAGCGCGTTTCCGGAGTCCTTTATCGTGCGCGCGGAGAAATGTGAGCAGGTTTGGGCGCCGTTCTACGTGTTGCACAAGATGTATGCGGGACTCCAGGACATGTACGTGTACTGCGGCAACCGGCAGGCGCTCGACGTCGTCGAGGGAATGGCGGCGTGGCTGAAGGGCCGCCTCGACAACCTAGACGAGACACAAATGCAGGCCATGCTGGACAAGACCGAGCAAGGCGGCATGAACGAGACGCTTGCGAATCTGTACGCACTCACGGGGAATGCCGACTGCCTCGCCATGGCCCGACGGTTCGATCAGGACCGCTACGTGAAACCCCTCGCCGAGGGCGAGGACCGCTTGAAGGACGAGCACGTCAATTCGTTCATCCCGAACATCATCGGCACGGCGCGCCAGTACGAGATGGGCGGCGACGACCGCGACCGCCGCATCGCCGAGTACTTCTGGAACCAGGTGACGAGCGCGCGGTCGTATTGCACCGGCGGCACGAGCGACAAAGAGCATTGGCATGGTGGGCCCAACGAACTCGCCCATCACTTGAGCCACCACACGCAGGAGTGCTGCTGCACGTACAACATGCTGAAGCTGACGCGGCACCTGTTCTGCTGGGAACCGGAGGCGAAGTACGCCGACTACTACGAGCGCGCGCTGTGGAACAGCATTCTCAGCACCCAGAACCCCGAGACGGGGATGATGCTCTACTTCGTCGTCCTCGCATCGGGACGCTGGA
>JAAEQP010000355.1 GCA_024231375.1 bacterium
CAGGTAGTCGAGGCCGACGTTGACAAGGAAGGTGAGGCGCTCGCGTATTTCCTTCAGAATGCGTTCGGCGATCTTCATCTGAGTCTTGGTGAGCTTGACGGATTTGAAGAACGCCATGGTTTCGGCGATGGACAGCGACGTGACGTCCATGATGGTGTGCCCGTCCACGGTAACGGCCCTTGATTCGGGACGTAGGCGCGCGCCGTCACACGCATGGCAGGGGCGGGCGGCCATGAACTGGTTGATCATGTCGCGGGCGGCGTTGGATTCGGTTTCGCGGAAGCGGCGTTCCAGGTTGGGGATGACGCCTTCGAAGGGGCGACGCGTCTCGTAGGACGATTTGCGGCTCGAATAGGTGAAGTCGATCTCCTCGCGGCCGGAGCCGTAGAGGACGATCTGACGAAAATCCTCGGGAAGGTCACGCCAGGATGTGTGGATGTCTTGCCCGTAGTGGTCGCATACACACTGGAGCGCGCGCCGGTACATGCCGTCGAGCATGCGCCGTATGCTCCAGGGGCGCACCGCGCCTTCGGCAATCGGGAGGTCATGATCGGGAATGACGAGGTCGGGCTCCACTTCGAGAACGGTGCCGAGGCCCGTGCATTCGGGGCAGGCGCCGTGGGGGTTGTTGAACGAGAACATCCGCGGGGCGAGTTCGTCGAAG
>JAAEQP010000356.1 GCA_024231375.1 bacterium
GCGAGAACAGAAGCGACAAACGGGGACTGCCAAGCTCTTGCGTCCCATTATTGCGCTTCTTAGGGCAACAATGGGTGGCTGTCCCCCGCTTATCGCGGGCTGCACGCCAAGGCCGAGACTTCTTCAACAGCCCCGCTGTCCCCCGCTTATCGCGGGCTACGCGCCAGGATCGGGACTTTTCCAGCAGCCCCACTGTCCCTGGCATCTTCCGCGGCTTTGCCCTGTGTACAGACTTCTTTAACAGCCCCGAAGTCCCCCGTGCGTTACTGTCTCAAAGTCTGTTCGGTTCCCTAGACGGCTAGCATCGCTTCGCGTACTTCACTTTCCAGTTCGTGGAGACTGGTAGGCTTTGTGAGGACCTTGGTGGCGCCGAATTCGGCGGCGCTCTCGCCGCGACGATGGTACCCCGTAAGCACTATCACGGGGAGGCGAGGGTGGGTTTGTCGAATAGCCACGATGGCCTCGGTGCCGTTCATACGGGGCATTTCGAGGTCCATCGTGACGACGTCGTAGTCGTTGGCTTCGCACTTCTCCACGGCGACGGCCCCGTCCTCGGCGACATCGACGTCGAACCCGCGGTTCTGGAACCAGCGGCGCAACGCGAATCGGATGTGTTCTTCGTCATCCACGACAAGTATGCGTGCCTTACCCGTCATTGCAGGTCGTCCCGGCCGGCAAGGGGAACAGGGCGCCCGTAGCGTGACCCGCCGTTGGTCACGGACGCCGGGGAACCCAATCGAATTCTCAGACCATTCATAGAAACAGCTACATCCTCCGGACCGGTTGCGTTACACTGTGCCTCGTACGCAGCTACAGGGGGTTCGGCTCCCACGCGCCAGCCCAAGAAACACACTGAGTCCCTCCGTTAGTCCGAGGGGCACTCCCAGCGCGCGACGGGATCGGCCACCACAAGCGCACACGACGTGACATTCACTGCACGTATTATACACGAGAAGATGCGTTTGGCTCCCCGGAAATTTGCTGGAAACCTTCAAATCCCGCGAAAAATCCATGGAACCTTGGGAAGTCGTTGAGGATCAAGGAGTAACATTTTTGTTGGATTTCCTTGACTGTTCTGATATAATCCAGTCTAGTCGGTCGGATTTTGCATAAGTCGTTTAACCAAGGAGGGTTATCACGACGCAGAGCAGGCCGTCGGCAAATCATGGAAGGAAACATCCTGTGCGTCGTTTGTTGAGCTTCATCCCCGGCCTGTTCTCTCACGATATGGGCATCGATCTGGGTACGGCCAACACCTTGGTCTACGTGAAGGGGCAAGGCATTGTTCTGAGCGAACCGTCGGTCGTCGCCATCAACCGCGATACGGGACGAGTGCGCGCCGTGGGCAGCGAAGGCAAGAGCATGATCGGCCGTACACCCGGCAATATCGTCGCCATCCGGCCGATGAAGGACGGGGTGATCGCGGATTTCGAGATTACCGAATCGATGCTCCGCTACTTCATCCAGAAGGTACACAACCGGCGCAGGCTGGTCTGGCCCCGCGTGGCCATCTGCGTCCCTTCGGGAATCACCGCCGTGGAGAAGCGCGCGGTTACGGAGAGCGCGGCCCAGGCCGGAGCGAAGAAGGTATTCACCATCGAGGAACCCATGGCGGCGGCAATTGGCGCGCGCCTTCCGGTTCAGGAACCCCAGGGCTGCATGATCGTCGACATCGGCGGCGGCACCACCGAGGTGGCCGTCATCTCCTTGGGCGGTATCGTATTCTGCAAGAGCGTGCGTGTGGCTGGCGACGAGATGGATCAAGCCATCATCCAGCACCTGAAGCGCACCTACAATATGATGGTGGGTGAGCGTACGGCCGAGGAGATCAAGATCGCCATCGGATCGGCCTTCCCGCTGAAAGACGAACTGGAAATGCAGGTGAAGGGCCGGGACCAGGTGATGGGCCTGCCCAAGATCCTCACAATCACGTCCGAGGAAATCCGCGAGGCACTTCGCGAACCTGTGAGCGCCATCGTCGATGCGGTCCGCGTGACCCTGGAGCGCACCCCCGCGGAGTTGTCGGCAGATATCGTCGACCGCGGCGTGGTGCTGGCCGGAGGCGGCGCCTTGCTCCGCGGGATCGACCAACTCCTCTCCAAAGAGACCGGGCTGCACGTGACCGTTGCCGAGGATCCGCTGACGGCGGTGGTGCTGGGAACGGGCAAGTACCTCGAAGGACTGAAGGATTTCCAGGACGAAGAAGCGTAGACATTGCTCTGGCAACGACGCATAGGCGAGAACCGTCCCACCATCATCCTGGCCGTTCTCGTGTTGTTGTCGGTCGTTTCCCTCGCGTTCGGAACCAGCGGAAGCGTCGTGCGCGACGGGATCCACACGGTGATCCTGATGGCCGCGCATCCGTTCTACAAGGCCTTTGACGCCGTTGGCGGCGGGGTGGGGTATGTGGGCGGATTGTTGGTCGCCTACGACTCGGCCATCGACCAAGCCGCCGACCTCCAGGAAGCGCTGGACGGTCAGGTTCCTCTTCTCGCTCAACGGGACGAACTCCTTGCGGAGAACGACCGGTTGCGCGAGGTGATCCAGTTTGAGCGCAGCAATCCGAAGCTGACGCTGATCCATGCCGAAGTGATTTCACATTCCGGGGGTATGCTCATTATCGATCGTGGCTCCCGGCATGGTGTGAAGATGTTCATGTGCGCGATGACCAAGGACGGAGTCGTCGGGGTCGTCACCCGGGTCGAGCCCACGTTGTCGCAGGTCGCCACGCTCAATAGCGCGGACTGCAAAATCGGGGCCATGATCCGCCGCAACCGCGTGGCGGGAATGGTCCATGGCAGCGGGAGCACGGTGAGCCACCTATGCGCGATGCGCTACATCGATCTGAAGGATGAGGTGGTCGAGGGTGACGAAGTGGTGACCAGCGGCGGGACCATCTATCCCGCCGGGTACGTCATCGGCCGCATTGCGGGACCTCCACGCGAGGAGAACGCCCTGCAACGCATGGCCTTTGTCGAACCCGCCGCGGACCCCTATCGACTCGACGAGGTTGCGCTCGTCATGAAGGCGCAGACGCCCGGCGAAGAACTCGCGGGCACACCGGCACGGATTCGAGAGACCGTGTCCATGGCGCACACCATGCCGGACAAACGACCGATTCAGGAGCGCTACGCCCCGTAACCGGACGTACAGGGTAGGGCATGCGCAGAATTATTCTGTGGGCCGTCGTCGTCGCTGGGACGGCGCTGGTCCAGACAACATGGCTCGACGCCATTCGCGTGTGGGGCGCGCTCCCCGACGCCACCTTGCTGCTGGTGGTGTTCTTCGCGCTCAGCGATGGCGAAGAATGGGCCATGGCCACGGGTGTGCTGGGCGGGTTGTTCCAGGATGTGGCGGGCAACGTCACGCTGGGCCATCACGTGCTATGCCACGTGGTGCTGGGTTACGCGGTAGGCCGGATGGCCACGCGCCTTATCACCGACCATCCCGCCGTGAAGACGACCATCGTCTTGGGCGCGGCGCTTATCCACGGATTGCTGTACACCGTCATCCTCTACATCCAGACACCCGACACGACGGCCATGCACCACATTGTGGTGACGGTGGTGCCGAACGCGTTCTACACGGCCCTGTGCACGCCTTTGGTGTTTCTGCTGTTGGACCTGGGATTCAGGCGAAGCCCGGCGAATGTTCAGGGTAGTACGGTGATGAAGGGAGAGTCCGGCCTTTGATGGGAGCACCGGAGAAGCAACGGTACGAAGGCTGCGACCGCAGGATCTTGATCCTGGCGGTGGGCGCCATCGCGCTGTTCGGGCTGCTGGTGGCCCAGTTGTGGCGGTTCCAGATCGTGCAGGGGGAGGATTTTGCCAGACAGGCGGAGAAGAACCGGCTGTGCTTCCAATGGCTGTCCGCGCCGCGGGGCATGATCGTGTCGCAGGTAGACGGAAAGCCGGTGGCGGACACGCGGCCCGCGCGCGATCTGGTGATGGTGCCTGCATTGTGCGAAGACCGGGAAGAGGAGATCCTGGAACGACTCGCGGAACTCATCCCCATCGATGTGCCGCGGATCATGGAGAACGTGGTCTTGGTACTGGAGGAGAGCGAGACCTTCCGCCATGTGTCCGTGAAGCGGAACATCACGCGGGCCGAACTGGCTCGGGTCGAGGAGTTCTCGCCGATTCTTCCGGGCATCTTGACGATTACGCGCCCCCAACGACGGTACCTCTACGGCAAGGCCGCGGGCCAGATCGTGGGGTATGTGGGCGGGATTGGCCAGAAGCAGCTAGACGCCCTGCCGGAAGATTCCGACTACAAGCGAGGCGACCTCATTGGATGGGGTGGACTCGAACGGCAGCACGAGAGTCTGTTGCGCGGCAAGGACGGGCAGTTGTGCGTGAGCCGCTACGCCGGCAGTCTGCCCCAGTTGCGATACGACGTGGAGCAAAACGCCTACGTTGCCATGGACGTATACGGGCGCGTCCTCAAGGAGGAGGAGAAATTCCGCGTCGAGCCGGTCCCCGGCAATCCCCTGTATGTGACGCTGGACATGGCGCTTCAGCAGAAGGCCGAGGCCCTTCTGGAAGGCGCCACCGGCGCTATCGTGGTGCTGGAAGCCACGACGGGCGCTGTGTTGGCCATGGCCAGTTCGCCCGGATACGATCCCGGCGTGCTTCTCTCCGGCAACCGGATGGAGCGCAACGCGGTGCTGGAAGACGCATCCAAACCCATGCTGAGCCGCGCGTATCGACAGAACTATCCGCCCGGTTCGGTCTTCAAGATCATGCTGGCCATCGGCGCCTTGGAAGAGGGCCTCATCACCGAACACACCGCGTTCGGGTGCGACGGTGAGTTCTACTTGCCTGGTGTGTCCCGCCCGTGGCGTTGCTGGCGCTTGAAGTATGGCGGTCATGGGAGCGTCAGCGTCGTCGACGCGTTGGCCTTCTCGTGCGACGAGTATTTTTACAATGTGGGACGGCTCCTCGGTGTGGACGGCATGAAAAAATGGTCGACGAAACTCGGCCTGGGGGTGAAGACCGGCATCGATCTCCCGAGTGAAGTGACGGGGCTAGTGCCGTCGCGGGAATGGAAGAAGGCCGTCATGATGAAGCGCCACCCAGAGGAACCGTGGGAATGGCGCTGGCATCCAGGCGAAACAATCAACGAGTCCATCGGTCAGGGCAGCGTGGCGACGACCCCGCTGCAGAACGCGGTGATGATGGCGGCTGTGGTGAACGGGGGACGCTTGGTCCGCCCGTACATCAACGCCGAACGTGGCCCCGATGTGTCCGAGCCGTTTGTGAGCGCTAAGACGCTTGAGTTGGTACACGCGGGCATGCTGAAGTGCGTGGAGAAGATGGATACCCCTTCGGGCACGGGTCGGCGGGCGTACGTCAAAGGCATTCAGATCCTCGGCAAGACCGGCACCGCGCAGGCCGTGGCCATGAAGTTCACGGAGAACTACGAGAAGGAAGAGGACATCCCCTACGAACTGCGCGACCATGCGCTGTTCGTGGCTGGAGTGCTTGACCGGGACCCCCCCATCGCGGTGAGCATCATGGTTGAGCACGGCCTGCACGGTAGCACGGCGGCCGCACCGCTCGCGGGCAAGCTCATCGACTATTACTACAACGTGCGCAGGACGCGCCTGCAAATCGCGCGTGGGGACGGCCCGTCATGAGTCAGATGATGAAAGACATGGACCTGCTCGACGCGCACGTTGGCATCGTTCAGCTTCGCAATCTGCGCAAGGTCGATTGGCTCCTTGTGTTGCTGTTTCTCTTCCTGGCCGCGCTTGGCCTGCGGACCCTCACGAGCGCGTCGACGGATGCGCCGCACCATCTGAAACAGGCTGTATGGCTGGGGCTCGGGTGCGGGTTGGCGTTGTGTCTGGTGTGCATCGATTACCGGTTCCTGGTGAGCATGGCGCCCGTGATGTTTACCGGAGCGGTTGCGCTGCTTCTGGCCGTTGAATTTCTGGGCCATGAGGCCATGGGCGGAAGACACTGGCTGGCTCTGGGACCGTTTCGATTGCAGCCGTCGGAGTTGAGCAAGATCGCGCTGGTCTACGCGCTGGCCTGGTACGCGTCGCACGTGCGGGGCCGGATTCGACGGCCCTTCTATCTCCTGCTGGGCTTCAGTATCGCAGGATTCATCTGCCTGCTCATCCTCAAACAGGGCGACCTGGGCACCATGCTGGTGCTGCTGCCCGTGCCCTTCGTCATGCTGTACGTGGCGGGCGCCCGGTGGTGGCATCTGCTCATCATCATCCTCGCGGGCCTTGCGGCAGCACCTGTGGCGTGGCTGAAGTTGAAGCCGCACCAGCGCGAGCGGTTAGAGGTGTTCTGGAACCCCGATAAGGCCACGCGCGATCAGCGGTTCCAGTTGCTTCAGGCGCAAATCGCGGTGGGCAGTGGGCGCATGTCGGGCAAGGGATTCGGCCAAGGCACACAGGCGCACCTCAAGTACATCCCCGAGTACCACAACGATTTCATCTTCGCCCTGTTCGCCGAGGAAGCAGGATTCATTGGCGCGGCAATCGTGGTGGGACTGTTCGCGGCGTTCCAGTTGCGGGCACTCCAATTGGCGCGGGACTGTCCGGACATGTCGGCCACGTTGTTGATTGTAGGATCGGCGTCGATTGTGGGCGCCCATGCCTTTGTGAATATTGCCATTACGCTGGGACTGATGCCGGTGACGGGATTGCCGTTGCCCTTCTTCAGTTACGGCGGATCCTTCTACCTCACGACGATGCTGTGTATCGGAACGATACTCAGCGCCAACGTGCGGCGAGGTATGTTTGAATAGACGGAAACGAAATGGGAGCGTCCATGAGTGTGGTTCGGCTTAGGCTGGCCCGTGGAGGCCCCGTGCGGCACTGGTCGCACAGAGAGTATGTAGACGCGGTTCACGAGGCTGTGGACCGGGCCGGTTTGCCCGTTGTACGCGGGACAGGCCGCGCCCACCGCTACCTCATCACGCCCGGGCCGCCCCTGACCCCTGGGCATGGGAGCCGTTGCGAGTATGTGGATTTTGAATTGGCTGGACCAATGACAGCCGCCGAGTTCGGAAAGCGCCTGGAGCGGACGCTGCCGGATGGACTACACGTCCTTTGGCAACGCCCGGTGCCCAGGCGGTCGGCGCACCTGCGTGCGGCAGTGCGTGCATTCCGGTATGCGGTGCGGACAGACGTGTCTCCCGAGAAGGCCGAGGCCTTCGAACGGGCGGAGACGTGGCCCCTGACGCGGGTCCGCAAGAACCGGGAACGGCGGCTGGACCTGAAACGGAGCGTATCGGGGTTACGGGTGGAACCCGGATGCGTGTCGTTCACGGTGGAGGTCCGCGATGTCGGAACCCCGAAAGTGGAGGAAGTGATGGCGTCAATATTCGGCATCGCAGCCCAGGACGCCCTGGCACTCTCCACGGAACGGGTCGACTGCGAACTGGATCCGGCCTACCCCCAACCCCCTTTGGATATGGAGTGACTATGAAAGAGTTTATCATCAATGTAGCGCCGCTCGAGACACGCATCGCTTTGTTGGAAGACAAGCGGTTGGCGGAACTGAGTATCGAGCGGCAGGAGAGCCGGAGCGTCGTCGGCAACATTTACAAGGGCCGGGTCGATTCGATCGTGCCCGGCATCCAGGCGGCCTTCATCGACATCGGGTTCGAGAAGAACGGATTCCTCTACGTATCGGACATTGCCGGTATCGAAGGAACGGGCGATTTCGACTTCGAGGGCGGTACTGTCCGTCCGCGCGGGCGTTCGCGCCGTACGGAGCGTCGTCCGACGATCGATCAACTGCTGAAGAAGAATCAACACGTCATGGTGCAGGTCAGCAAGGACACCCTGGGCACGAAGGGCGTGCGCCTGACGAACTACATCACACTTCCAGGACGCTACATCGTGTTCATGCCGACGGTGAAGCAACTGGGCATCTCGCGCAAGATCGAGAGCGAGAAGGAGCGCGACCGGTTGCGCAAGATTCTCCAGGCGGTCCGGCCGAAGAATGTGGGGCTCATCCTGCGGACGGCGGCCGAGGGCCGCAACAAGGCGCAGTTCCAGGCTGACGTGCGGTACCTGACAAAGGTGTGGGACAAGATCATGAACAAGATGGAGAGTGTGAAGGGTCCGGCCTTGTTGCACGAGGACATGGGTCCGATCTTGCGTGTGGTCCGCGACACCTTCACCAACGACGTCGAAAGACTCACCATCGACAGCGAGACCGAGTACGGTCGCATCCTGAACTTCCTGGAATCCTTCGCGCCGAGTTTGAAGAAACGGTGCAGACTGTACCGCGCAAAGCGTCCCACCTTCGACAAGTTCGGGGTGGAGGATGAGATTAAGAAGGCGTTGCAGCGGAAGGTCTACCTCAAGAGCGGCGGACACATCTGCATCGATCAGACAGAGGCGCTGATAGCGATTGACGTAAACAGCGGCCGGTTCACGAGTTCCAAAGGGCTCGAAGAAACGGTGTTCAAGACGAACCTGGAAGCCGCCGAGGAGATCGCCCGGCAGGTGCGCTTGCGCGACATCGGCGGGATCATCGTCATCGACTTCATCGACATGCGGTACGAACGCAACCGCAAGGAGCTAATCCGCAAACTTCAGGATAGCCTGAAGGGCGACCGCGCCAAGACCACCATCTCGGAAATCAGCGAACTGGGCATGATCGAGATGACCCGCAAACGCGTCCGTCACAATCTCGTGAAAGCCTTGTCCCAGCCATGCCCCTACTGCGAAGGCAGCGGCTTGGTGCGTTCCGTGACGACCATGACCTTCGAAGTACTGCGCAGCGTAAACAGCCTGTTCTGCAGTTCCAAAGAGAAGCACGTGCTCCTACAGGTTCACCCCGACGTGGCGCGACGGTTGCGCACGGAGAACAAGGACATCCTGGACGACATGGCAGAGCGGTTCGAACGGCAGATCGACCTGGAGTCGGTATCGGACTTCCACATCCACGACATCAAGATACTGAGCACTCGGACCCGCAAGGAAATCGTCTTGGGGAAATGAGGCCCTCTATCTAACTCAGGCACACAACGAACCGGGGCCATCGGCCTGCATGCACAAGCCGTTGACCCCGGGATAGTTGGCGGTCATTCCCGCTCTATTGCTGCGCCGCTTCCGCCCGCGGGATGATGATGATCTCAACGCGCCGATTCCGCATCCGGCCCTCGTTGGTGGTGTTGTCGGATACGGGGTTTGAAGACCCCATCCCCATGGCGGTCAAGCGGTTAGCGGCAATCCCGCTGGCGATGAGCTGATTCTTCACGACCGTGGCGCGCCGTTCGGACAGCTCCATGTTGGCCTGGTCGCCGCCTTCGCTCGACGTGTACCCCTGGACGATGCAGTCTGAATCCGGGTACTCCCCGAGCACGGCGGCCACTTCGCCGATCTTGGCCGCGCCCTGCTCCGACAGGCTCGACGAGCCCACCGAGAACAATACGTCGCTCGAAATGCGCACGCGCAACGCCTCGGTCTTCACGTCTTCAGCCTGGGCCTGTTGGGCCTGCTGATCCGCCTCAAGCTCGTTCTGCCGGACAATGATGGTTTCCTGGGTCGTTTCGATGTCCTCGATGCGGTCAAGGGACTGCTTCTGCTTCTGAAGCATGTGGCCGATGCCCGCGCCGACCGCCGCGCCGGCCGCCGCACCGATCAGAGCGCCCCGGCCCGGATTGTCCGAGTCAATGAGCGCCCCGGCGCCCGCGCCCGCCAGCCCTCCGACGATGGCGCCCGTGGCGGTGCGGTGCTCGCTGGCCGTCTGGCAACCAACCAAGGCAACGGTCAGAACGAGGGCAATCGCCAAGCTCGCACTGCGTGGTAAACGTTTCATGGGTACATCTCCTTCTGGATTCTGTGGCTAGGCCGCTTGGCCGCCACTTCAAATGCGTCTGATGTCGTAATATGGACGACCCAGAACCCGATCCATTCAATCTACTCTCCCTATACCATCTAGTCAACAAACCGTTCCCGGTAAAATCATCCCAAGGGTCTGGTATTCCTTCTCTTCTGACCCGGATTCGGGCGTTCCGGTTCCCCTCGGCACACCGGCGGCCACCCTTGGTCCCCGTGACAGACGCAGGCGCGAGCCGGTATCCTTGCGGCGTGGATCGGGTCGCACACGAAAAGGAGTACACCATGAATCGCTGCTGCGTGATGTTGGCCATTGTGACGATGCTGGGAGCCTGCTGCGTCGCGGCGGAGCCATTTGCCCACCCGAACCGGAACGCCGCCTTGCGCGACGGTCGGTTCTACGTGGACGGCGAATGGGTCTTCCTGAAGATCGGCAAACCCTTGCGCGGATTCAACAACGCAGGTCAGATCGACCAGTTGATCGCCAACCTGCCGCGCCTCCAGGAAAAGGGCTACAACTGCCTGGAACTCAACTGCTACTGGCACCATTTCGACCATGACGGCGACGGGGTACTGGATGAATCGACGGAGCCCTTGGCGCGCCTCATCCGCGCCATGGACGAGCGGGGCATGTACCCGTGCCTGTCGGTGGAAACGTACGCGGTGGGCGGCGGCGCGATTCCCAAAGGGTTCTGGAAGTCCCATCCGGATGCGGTGGCCGTAAACGCGGACGGCAACGAAGTGCGGGACACGGAGTACGGGTTCAACACGGCGGTGCCGTCGCAGTTTGCACCCGGGTATCTCGAAGCCTCTCGCAAGTACATCCGAAATCTCGTGAAAGCCCTGCCCCACGACCGCATTCTGTATTTCGAGACCACGGTCGAACCCCAGTACATCGGCAATCAGGCCATTGACTACAACCCCCATGCACGCCGAGCCTATGAGGCGTGGTGTAAGAAGACCGGCGTAGAGGGCCCCGACTGGCCCGAGTCGTTTCCGGTGCCCGATGCGTTCCAGACCCACCCCGCGTGGAACCGGTTCCGCGCCGAGGCCTTGGCCGATTGGGTAAATGGCGACGCCGACGCGTTCCGGTCGGTGGCGGGTGACGGCGCGTGGATCGCCATGGATTACCTGGAGACGGGCGGCGCCGAAATGCCGAACCGGAACGGCGATTCCCGTATCTTTCTGGAGAAGCTCCGGGACATCGCAATCGTCCAAGTGAACTGGCATTGGCATCTAAGCACCCGGCAACCCAACCAAGTGGCCTATGACAATGTGCGCCGACTCAAACGAAACTGGGCCATCTCCGAGCACATGACGTTCAACGGGTCGGACTACAGTCCCGAGGAAGCCCCGGCCATGTTGCGGAACACGTTGCGCCAGGGCACGCGGTTCGGATGGGAATTCGTCAGCGTGGGCGCGGGCAGCGGATCGGCCTTCACGGTGTACAACGACGACTGGTCGCCGAAACCTTTGATCGCTGTGGTGGACGACAACTGGGCGGCGTGGCAGGAGGAAATCCGGGAGGGCGTTCCTGCGCCGTGAGGGCGTCCGGTTCCAAGACGCGTCCGCCCGTGTGCTACACTCCCCGAAGCTCGGTACGCTGCATTCTCACACGCCGGAGGAATCGTGTCCATTTCATTCGTTCTCGGCATGCTGGCACTTGGTTTGGCGGTCGGTCTGATCAGTTCCGCTCTCGGCCTTGGCGGCGGCATCTTCATGGTGCCGGCGTTCCTGACCTTCGTGCCGGGCATCGACCCGGGCACCGCCAAGGGCACGAGCCTGTTCATCATCATCTTCGTGGCGACGGTGAACGTGTGGCGCTTGAACCGGGGGCAGCAGGACCGGCAGTGGGGGCTGGCGGCCACCATCGCGACAGGGTCGATCGTGGGCGCGTACGCGTCGGGGTTCGCGACGACGTTTCTCCCCGACAAGGCCATCATCTGGATCTTCGTGGCGTTCCTCGGCGTGGCGGCGGCCCGTACCTTCCTGCTGAAGCCCGTGACAGTCCGGGAAGAGGACGTGCGCAAGCGGATGGCCATCGCCGTGGGTATCGGCTTGCTCACGGGTATCGCGTCGGGGGCCACGGGCATCGGCGGCGGGGCCGTGCTCGTGCCGTTGGCCCTGTTGGCGGGGATCGTGTCCAATGGACGCGTCGTGGCCTTGTCCAACACCGTGATGGTGGCCACGTGCACCGCAGCCGCCTTCGCCCATTTCCAGGCAACCAAGACGACCGACCTCCCCTGGACCTATGGCCAGGTGAACGTGGCGCTGGCGCCGATCATCTTCATTGGCGCGCAGATCGCGGGACCCTTCGGGAAATGGGTGAACGCGCGCCTGACCCTGACGCGACGCAAAGTGGTGATGGGGGTGTTGCTGCTGGTGATCGCGCTCCGGCTCATCCTTCGGGCGATGAACTGAGCAATTCCTCGGTCGTCTTCTTGGTCACCGTGAGCACGGGGTAGAACCACAGGGCGGCCACGGCCGCAAAGGCGAAGATTCCGCCAACCGGTCCCACCAGAAACGCGCCCAACGGACGGTCCGTCGAATGCCCGAACCAATCCATGAGTTTGGTCGCCAACACGATCGACAGCGCCTGCCCTACTTTGACCGAGACCCCGTGGAATCCCCAGTACACCGCCTCGCGACGCCGGCCCGTCTTCTGTTCGTCGTAGTCGATAACCTCACCGAGCATGGTCGTGTACAGCACGTAAATGAGGCCTTGGGCGATGCCGCACCATCCGAATATCCCCGCCCCGAGAGCGATCTTCGTGCTGGACGGGGCGTCGATCACAGCGACGATGTACATGAGGGGGAATCCGCTGGCCATGATGATGAACCCTACGAGCATGAGAGATTTCAATGAGAACCGGCGGGTCAAGGCCGGGATGAATATGTAGGTGATCAGCACCATTAGGATGAACGGCCCCATGCAGACGGCGACGGTTTCTTCGCTGCCACCAAGGCCGAGCACGGCCCAATACGGCAGCGCCTTCTGAACAGCCAGCAACCCGATGGACTGAAGAAACACGGCCGAGATGAAGGTCAGGCAGGGGCGGTTGAACAGAGCGCCGATGCTCTCGCGAAGAGGAAAGCGTTCGCGCGTCACCGCCGATTCCTGGTGCCGCTCCTTCACGAACCACACCACCGTCTGGAAAAAGACGAGGGCCACCGCGGCGAGGACGAAGGAGGTGCGCTGGAAACCCACCGGCGAGAACTGCGCCTCTTCGCCCGCCTCCACCACGGCACGAGCCGGATCCAGCGCCTCCACCATGATGGGCAGCGCAATCTCCACAAGCGCCAACCCGAGCACCATGCCCACGGCGTACCATGTGCCCAGCTTCACCCGGGCCGCCTGAGACCGGGCCACTTCGGGCAACAACGCGTTCAGCGGAATTACGCAGATCGTCCAGAACACCCAGTGAAGCGAGATGATGAACAAGGCGTAGTAGAAGTTCGCCATGGAAGTGCCGGGGACCGGCGGAAACCACATCCCGATGAATGTGAACATCATCAGGATGGATCCCCAGAAGATGAACGGCCTGCGCCGGCCGGCCGGACGCAACCACCGGAACCAGCCTGGCAACGTTCTGGTCCGGTCGGACCACGCGCCGATGAGCGGGTCGGTCACGGCGTCGAATATGCGCCCCGTCACGAACACGTACATCACCAAACCGATGCTGATGTAGATGACGCGCTCGCCCGTGTCCGACGGCGAATAGAAGAACACGCCCCATTGGGATGTGGCCTCGCTAGTGAGCTGAATGCCGATGGCGGATAGGCAGAAAGCCAATCCTTCAACCCATGTGAATTCCTTCTTCGGCGCAGCGCTCACGGGGCCAGCCCGATGTGCGTGCCGTCGGGGATGACGGCGTTCTTGAGAATCACTACGATGCCGTCGCGGATGGCGTACCCGTCGCCGTCGCTGTCGGGCAGGCCGTCGCCACCGCAGATGCGGCAGTTGCAACCGATGCAGGCGTTCTTGTCAACGATGGCTTGAGAGACGTAGGAGTTGCAGCCGATGCCCATGGGGGTCTCGCCCCGCGTACTTTCGTCGAGATAGAAGTCCGCGCCGAGAATCACGCTTCGTTCGATCACGGCATCGGGCATGACGGTCGTGCGGATGCCGATGATGGAGTCGGAGATGCGGGATCGCGCAATGCGGCTCCCCTCGCAGATGATGGCATGCGAGATGGTGGCTTCCTGCACGAGAGACCCCGGCAAGTACCGGGGACGCGTGTACACGGGACGCCTCGCCTCATGGAATTCGAACGGCGGATTCGGCTGCGTCATGCTGATGCTGGTTTCGTAGTAGGAACGCACCGTTCCAATGTCTTCCCAGAACCCGTCGAAGAGATGCGCATGCACCTTGTGGGACGACAACGATTTGGGTATCACGTCGTGACCGAAATCGACCCAGTCACGTTTCTCGCGCAGGATGGACTCCATCACGTCGGGCCGGAACAGGTAGACACCCATGGATGCCAGGTAGTCCTTGCCCTTCGCAGCCACGCCGAAGTCCTCGAATACCTCTGGCGGCGTGTTGAGCCCCGCCAACCGCTCGTCTTCCCGAGGTTTCTCGACGAATTCGGTGATCCGACCGTCGGGCTGGACCTTGAGAACACCGAAGGACGGGGCGTCGGACCGGGATACCGGTAGCGCCGCGACGGTGATGTCGGCACCGCTCTCCAAGTGCGTGCTCATCAACGACCGGTAGTCCATGCGGTACAACTGGTCACCGGAGAGAATCAAGTACTGACTGGCGCCCAAATGACAGAGGTGTCTGAGATGTTGACGAATGGCGTCGGCCGTGCCCTGGAACCAGTCGCCGCTTTCATCGGTCTGTTCCGCGGCTAGAATCTCCACGAATCCGCGCGAGAAGGTGTCGAACTTGTAGCAGGTGTTGATGTGGCGATTCAGAGAGGCGCTGTTGAATTGCGTGAGTACGTAGAGGCGGCGAATACCGGAATGGATACAGTTGCTCAGGGGAATGTCCACAAGACGGTAGCGTCCCCCAAGCGGCACGGCCGGTTTGGCGCGTTCGGCGGTCAGGGGATGGAGGCGCGTGCCGCGGCCGCCGCCGAGGACCAGTGCCACCACACCTTCGGCGCATTGCGCGACATCCGTCTTCGAGAATTCGGTTCCCATTCGGCTCCCGTCGCCCGTTCTTCTTCTGTGATCTTAACCCTACTGGAGCGCGAGGCTGGAGTCAACGGCCATGTCGTCAGAACAGATGCTTGACCAGCCCGAGGACGCCCTGGCCCCACGGTACCCGGTGGGACACGCCGCTTGCGCTGGCGAACTTGTCCAGATTCTCCAGATACCAATGGTAGTTTCTCACCAAGGCCTGCTTGTTGGAGTACTTGGGCGTCAGTCCGAGCACCCGTTCCGCTTTGTCGATGGACACAAACGAATCCTTGGACGCAGTCTCGTAGACCCATTTGTACAGGGGCGAGAGGTGCATCGCTTCGAGGATCCGAAGGGTCCAGATCATGGGAGCGGCCGGAAAGCCGCGGATCTTCTTGCCAAAACCAGCCTCGTCGAGGACGGCCTGGTAGTCCTCGCCCATGGTGGTGAATTCCTTCGCGCCAATATTGAACACGTCGTTCACGACATCGCGATCGAACAGGAAGCACCGGTACGTCGCTTCGCACAGGTCCTCCACGTCAAGCAGTTGGTAGCGATTCTTGCCGTTGCCAATCATGGGGAATCCGTGACCGTCCTTGGCCCAGTCGTAGAGCATGGCGAACACGCCCAGCCGTTCGGGACCGATGAAGGACTTGGGACGCAGGATCGGCACGCACATGCCCTTCTCGCGGAACCCGAGGGCCACGTCCTCGGCCTTCACCTTGGCGATGCCGTAGGGGCCGACGCCGTCGAGATCGTCCGTTTCATGCAACGGATGGTGATCGGGGATGCCGTAAACGGCGGTGGACGAGATGTGGACCGCCCGGTCGACGCCGTGGGCACGGGCGGATTCGAGCACCGTCCGGGTTCCGTCCAGATCCGTGGTCATGATGTCTTCCTCGGAATACAGCGGCAGGGCGGCGGCGCAGTGCACCACGTAGTCGGCCCCTTCTACGGACCGATCGACGTCGTCAGGCACGCGGATATCGCCGGTTACGATGCGGACCCGGTCCGCGCAATCGGCATAGTCGAAAGGCGCCATGTCGAGGGATGTCACCTGGTGCCCCCGGTCAAGGAGGTACCGCACCAAGTTGATGCCCAGGAACCCGGCCCCACCGGTCACGAGGAACCGCGCGGGCGGAAGGGTCGGTGTGTCAGGAGTCACATTCGCTTGATCGGTGTCGGTCATCGTATCTCCCAGTATGAAACCACTCGGCAGTCGGAGTGAAGGCATCCCGCTCACAGGTGAAGCACGGGTCCCCACCAGATGATGGCCATGGAAACGAGCCCCCACAACAGGACCGTCACCAAGGTCGGCAAGTCTTTAATCAGCGTGCGGCTCGGGTCACCGCCACTGCCTTTCAGATGCACCAGATAGAAGTAGCGGAACAATCCGTACACCACGAAGGGAAGAGTCATGTACAGTTTGTCCGTGCCCAGCCGCGCCACCACCTCGGGTGAGCAGGTGTAGATGGTGTACGTGAGGAGCGCCGCGCCGCCCGTCAGCGTCATCAGGGAGTCCAGGAGCGGGACCGTGTAGTGGCTCAGCACCTCCCGATGTCCTGAAGCCTTTCTCTCCATCAGCGCGATCTCTTGGCGGCGCTTGCCCAAGCTGAGGAAAAGTGCCAGAAACAGCGTGCATACCACGAGCCAATTGGAGAATACTACGTTCAGAACGAGGGCCCCCGCGATGGCGCGGATCACAAAGCCGATCGCCACCACCAGGATGTCCAGGATAATCGCCTGCTTCAACAGCAGCGTGTACAGCGTCATGAGCACAAGATACGTGAGCACGGCGACCCCGAACCGCAGCTCAAGCGCGAAAGCCAGGGCAAGACTGGCGGCCACAAGAGCCAGGAAAAGCGAAATGGCGGCCGGGGGCGATACGGTGCCGCTGGCAATGGGACGTCGGCGTTTTTCGGGGTGGGCGCGGTCCCGCTCCACGTCGCGCAAGTCGTTGAACACATACACGGCGCTGGATGCCGCGCAGAGCGCCACGAAAGCCAGCATGCTCAGGGTCACCTGACTGGCGTCGTGGAACTGCTGGGCGAACACCAGCGCGCCGAAGACCACGAGGTTCTTCGGCCATTGGTACACGCGCAACGTTGACGACACGGTGGCTAGCATGAGTGTGGTACGTCTCCAATTGGGAGCCATTCTGGCCGAGAGGCGTGACCGAGTCAAGCGACGGACAGGGGAATCGCACTCAACCGGACCAACGTGGCTATGTAGTCTCGCCAATTGTGCCACCCTCAAGCGGCAGCTTGTGGGTGTCCGGATTGACAGGTAGGCCGCTATCCCGTTTGCTGAAGACACCCGCAACAGTGTTGTGGGTGGCACAATTGTTGTGGAGTAGGTTCCGGTACGCCCCTGCGCGTACCCGGCAGTGGCGCGCGTTGTACGGATGAGGGCGTGACTATGATGGTGCTTGCCCCGGATGGTTCTGGTGGGATCATGCTGGAAAGGTGGGCGGTCGCTTGTCCGTCTTTGGATTCGGACGCCTCCCCGTAGTACCCTCTCAGACCGTGCGAACTGTGCAGTACCACAAGGAGAACGCGACATGAACCGCGTGATGGCGCTGATGATCATTGGGACCTGGCCGCTGGCGGCGGCGGCCGCGCCCAACCTGTCCGTCGAGTCCACGCCTTACTTGCAGGGCGGGCTGTTCACGAATCCCGTGCTTCCCCAGGAGGACACCCCCGTGACCATCACGGTGCGGGCGCGGTGGACGGGCGATCTGGCGGCCGATCCGCCGGCGCGCCTCACCGTTGCCAACCGGGACGGTGCGGTGGTGCTGGACGAGGTCCTCACGCTGGCGCGGGACGGAGACCGGGCGCAGGCCCAAGTGCCGTGGGCATCCTCTGAAAACGGCCTGTTTACCGTGCGGGTGGTACTGGACCCGGAAAATGTCATCGAAGAAGACAACGAAGACGACAACGCGGCTAAGATTGTGCTGCCGGTGATCGTGAAGGGCAAGGGCCGGGATCTGCACTTCCCGTGGTATTCGGAATCGCCGTTTCTGCGATGGAGCACCTGCATCACGTCGGCGGGCAAGGACCCTGCCGGCCGTGCGCGGTTGGTCGAACGGGGCGTCCTGCCGCTGAACTGGGAGTACGGCGGTATGAGTTGGTCGTACTACAACAAAGAGCGTGCGGCGTCCGATCCCGAGGCGGAACTGGCGGATTTGGAGGAGCTGTTCTACAAGAAATACACAAGCGACGCGGACGTGTACGGATTCGGCATCGATGAGGTGGGCGGTTATCCCGGATCGTGGAAGTTCAAGGCGTCCGTGGCATCGCTGAAGGGCTTGGTACGGGCGCGCCCGGAACAACCGGACCGGTTCTACGTGGTTTGGAGCGGCGGCGGATTACGGCCGGAGATCGCGTCGCTGTGTCGGCAAGGCGCGAACCTCCTGCTGCTCGAAACGTACCTTTGGCGGGCGCTGCCCGACGAACTGGGCGCGCAAGACGTATACGAAGCCCTCGTCGCTCGCGCGGAACCCTTCATCCGCGCCACGGACATGTTCCAGCCGGCCTACGGGAACCAATGCTACACGCTATTCGGACTGGACACGTCGGAACGCCCCGACCGTACCGATCTGGGCGAACTGGAACAGGTGGTGCGCTTCATTCGTCGCCGCTTCCCCGAGATGCGCGGCATCGCGTGGTACACGGGTGGCTACGGCCAGTACGGGCTCGTGCGCACGCAGGAGACGGACCGGCATCACGAAGCCGTCCGCCGAAAAGCCGACGACCTCTGCCTCCAGTATTGGGTGAAGCCCTGCATCACGCTCATGCAGGAGAGCCTGTGGCTGACCGGCCGGCACGATGGAACCATGGCACTCACTCTGGCCGTCAGCAACATCGGCAGCGTCGATTCCAACGCCGTTGCCGTCGAGTTCCTCATGGACGGCGAACCCGTGGCCACCCGCGCCGTGAGCAGCGTCCCCGCGGGACCCGGACGAATCGAAAGTATGGTTCAAGTAGACTGTCCCGTTGCGCCATCGGCCGGCACGCACCGATTCGAAGCCCGGATCGTGTCCGCACCTGGGTCTACGGTGCTCGTTCCGGCGGCCGTGTTGGACCGCTACATCCCGGAGGGCGAGTAACGTGAGATCGTTTGTCTGCCTGATGGGGGTCGTGCTGATTGCATCGACCGCGGCCGCGGCTCCCAACCTGTCCATATCCTCTGAGCCCTACATCGCTGGCGGCTTCTTCACGAACCCCGTCCTTCCGCGTGAACTGGAGCCGGTCACCATCACCGTGCGCGCCGCCGTCGATGGCACGCTTGCCGGCGCGCCACAGGCAACCGTCACCATCGTCGATGCATCCGGCACGCTCGCGGCGGAACAGACGCTGACGCTCCGGATGATGGGCGACACCTGCCAGGCCACGTGGGCATGGGTGCCGGTGAGGAATGGCGTGTACCGTGCTCACGTGAGACTCGATCCCGGCAATCAGGTCGAGGAAGCCGACGAATCCGACAACGCGGCAAGCCTGATGCTTCCCGTGCTCATAGCGGAAGAGGGCGGGGTCGTACACTTTCCGTGGTACCGCGTGAACCGGCTTGCCCGCTGGGCCACCTGCGTTACCGCAGCCCCCGAAACCGAGTTCACTGCCCTGGCCGAACGCGGAGTCATCCCTCTCACGTGGGCTCCCGCGCGAACCGCCGGATACGATAAGGATCGCGCCAAGACCGAACCCCATGCCGTACTGGCCGAAGTGGAGGAAGCCCTGTTCCAACGCTACGTCAAGGCGGCAGACCCTTACGGCTGCGGCATAGACGAATTCGGCGGCTACCCAGACACATTCAGTCTCGATATCTCTGTTGCCGCCATGAAAGCCCTCGTCCGTGCGCGGAAGGCAAAGCCCAACGCCTTCTTCGCGGCATGGAACTGCGGCGGCACGCGCCCTCAGATCGCCGCCCTGGCCCGGCAATCCGCTGACCTGTTTCTCCTCGAAACCTACCTCTGGCGCGCCTTGCCCGACGAGCTCGGCGCCCAGGATATCTACGAGGCCATCGCGTGTCGCGTGGACCCCATCATCCGCGCCACGGACATGTTTGAACCCGCCTACGGCAACCGGTGCTATACGCTCGTGGCCCTCGACACCACCGAACGACCCGACCGCACCGACCCCGGCGAGTTGGAGCAGGTGGTCCGCTTCGTTCGCCGTCGGTGGCCCGAAATGCGCGGCATCGCCTGGTACAACGGCAGCACCCGCATGGAGAAGACCCCTAAGAACCTGCGCGTTCTGGACGACCTCCAGGTGGTGGCCGACGACCTGTGCTTCGAATACTGGGTGAAGCCCTGCATCACCTTGCAGCGGGAGAGCCTGTGGTTGACAGCCAATGACGACGCCTCCGCCGATCTCAACTTGGCCGTCAGCAACCTGGGCGCCATGGATTCTGGCACCGTGACCGTCGAATACATCGTGAACGGCGCTTCAGCAGGCCACGGGTCCGTATCGACCGTACCCGCGGGTAGCGGCCGCAACGAAAGCATGGCACTTCTGAAGCATTCCGTCCGGCTCACGCCCGGTGTGCACCACTTCGAAGCCCGTATCGTGTCGGCGCCGGACGCGACCGTATTGGACCCCGTGGCTGAACTCACACGGTACGCGGAGTAGTCCGCGACCTGACCCGAAGGAAGACATCAATGGTCGAGATCACGGTCGACGCAAACCTGTGCATTCATTGCGGCTCGTGCGTGCAGGCGTGTCCTCAGAACCTCTTCGCCCAGGCCGAAGCCGATGCCGTTCCCAACACAACCGACCTACACCGGTGCATCAGTTGCGGTCACTGCGTGGCGATTTGTCCGAAAGACGCTGTCGCGCACACTGACTTTCCTGCCGGTTCCATCACGCCTCTCGACGACAATCAGAGCCCCTCGACCGAACAAGTCATGCACTTGCTCCGCGCACGCCGGTCCGTTCGGACCTTCACGGACGAGCCCGTGGAGCGTCAGACGATCGAACAACTCGTCGAAGCCGCCCGGTGCGCGCCCAGTGCCCACAACCACCAGGGCACGGGCATTATCGCCATCACCGACCCGGCTCTGTTGCGCACGCTCGTCGACCTCACGGCCGCGTACCTTGGTAAGAACGCCAAGATGCTGAGTAACACGATCATCGCCAAGACCCTCACCCTACTCGCGCCGGGCATGGTGAAGAACGCATCGGAACTGCTCGAAGACATCAAACGCGTATCGCGTCTCAGCGCGGAGGGGGACGACCTCATTCTCCACAACGCGCCCGCCCTTATGGTGTTCCACGGCCCCGTCTACGTGTCATTCGCCGAGGCCGACGCGAATCTGGCCCTGCACAACGCCACGCTCGTGGCGCACACGCTTGGTCTTGGGAGTTTCTACACGGGCTACTTCGCGGCGTCCGCGCAGGACGACAAAGCCATTCAGAAGACCTTGAACCTTCCGCCCAAGCACAGGGTGTATGGCGGGCTGGCCTTGGGCCATCCCAAGCTGAGCTTCCGGCACCGCATCCAGCGGAAGCCCGTCGATGTTGTGTGGAGATAGCCGCACGAAGGGGATGTGAAACGGGGGCACCATGAATCGACGCGCGTTCTTGAGCTCAGCAGGTGGAGTGATTGGAGCCGGAGCATTCCACGGCCGAGGAGGCGCTATGGCGGCAACGCGAAAGCCCACCAACCTCGTCTTCATCATGACGGACAACCAGGGGGCGTGGAGCCTCGGGTGCTATGGCAACCCGGATATTCGGACGCCGAACATTGACGGCTTGGCGCGGGAAGGCGTGCGTTTCACGCGTTCCTTCTCGAACAACGCCGTGTGTTCCCCCACACGTGCCACGTACCTGACCGGACTGATGCCGTCTCAGCACGGCGTCCACAAATACATCCACAACTCGCTCATGCTGGGTCCGAAAGCCCATAACACGCTCGAAGAGTTCGCCGCGCTCCCGGAGATCCTGAACGAGGCGGGATACGTGTGCGGGTTGAGCGGCAAGTGGCATCTCGGCGACCACATCAAACCCCAGGAAGGGTTCTCCTTCTGGGTGGCCAAGCCCGAGGGGCACACCGTCGATTTCCTTAACCAGAAGGTCATTGAGAACGGCGAGATTAGCACCGTGTCCGAGCATCAGACCGACTACTGGACCCGGCGGGGCATCGAGTTCATCGACCAGAACAAGGATCGTCCCTTCTTTCTGTTCCTGGCCTACAACGCACCCTATGGGCTTGGCAAGAGCGCCCTCACTGAACCGACGAACCGGCACGCCGCGTACTATGCCGACAAGGAGCTTTCGTCGTTTCCACGCGAGGAGACACACCCGTGGTTGCATCACAACCGAAAAATGATGAACAACACGACGTCGATGCGGAAGTACGCGTCCGAAGTCAGCGGCGTCGATGACGGCGTCGGCGCCATACTCGCCGCGCTGGAAGAACGCGGACTCGAAGAGAACACGCTCGTCGTCTTCACCGCGGACCAAGGCCTGTCAGGTGGTCACAGCGGGTTCTGGGGCATGGGCGACCACACCCGGCCATTGACGGCGTTCGACTGGACCATGCACGTGCCGTTGATTGCCCGACACGCCGGCCACATCCCCGCCGGAATGACCTCGGACCTCATGGTGAGCAACTACGACTTCATGCCGAGCATCCTGGACTACCTCGGCCTCGACGAGCGAATGCCGCGGGAACCGGAATCGCCAGGACGAAGCTATGCGCCCGTTCTGCGAGGGGATTCCGTCGACAGGGACAACGCGGTGTACTACGAGTTCGAAAACGTTCGCGCCGTCCGGACGGAACGTTGGAAGTACATCGAACGGATGGGTGGGGAACCGTACACGGAACTGTATGACCTCCAGCGCGACCCAGGTGAACGAACGAATGTGTCCGGCGACTCGGAAACGGCGGAGACGCAGCAAGGGCTTCGGCGTCGGCTTCATGCGTTCTTCGACCGGTACGCCGACCCCAAGTGGGACCTGTGGCGCGGTGGCGACGCCAAAGGTGGTCTCATCATGGGCAAGGAACCTTACAAACAACAGTAGTCTCCCGGCGAGGATTGGCGGAAAGGACCCCGAAGGTCGTATGATGACCGTCCCGTGGACGACTGCGGCCGAAACAATCATCAAGAAGCGGAGAGGTGACGCGATGTACAGGATAGCATTGGCTCTTGGGTGTCTGGCGATGGTGGCGGCGGCAATGCCGGCAGCGGCTGAAGAAGGCTCGCTACGCATTGGCATGATCGGGTTGGACACGTCACACGTGATCGCCTTCACGAAGCTGCTGAATAACCCCGACGATCCGGGACATGTGCCCGGCGGCAAAGTGGTTGCCGCGTTCAAAGGCGGCAGCGACGACATCGAGTCGAGTTCTGGGCGCGTAGACGGGTTCACGAAACAGCTCCAGGACGATTTCGGCGTGAAGATCGTCGATTCCATCGAAGAACTATGCACCATGGTCGACGTGGTGATGTTGGAGAGCGTCGACGGCCGGCCCCATCTCGAACAGGCCCGGCCCGTGTTTGAAGCCGGGCTCCCCATCTTCATCGACAAGCCTGTCGCGGGTTCCCTGGCCGACGCCATCGAGATCTTTCGGTTGGCCAAGAAGCACGAGGTGCCCTGCTGGAGTTCCTCGTCCTACCGCTACTACCCGAGCATGGTCGAGTTGAAGGCCAAGGACGTGGGCGACATCAAAGGCGCCGTGTCCTACGGTCCTTGCTCAATTGAGGAACACCACCCGGACCTCTTCTGGTACGGCGTGCATGCCAC